>NZ_LS999521.1:2723617-3026241 GCF_900520355.1 Acinetobacter calcoaceticus
TAGGCATTCTTTTATTTATCTATAAAACGATTAAAAAACAAAGTATTGCTATTAGTAATGCTTATTAATTTTACAGGAACTTCATCATGAACATTATTTCTAAACCAAAGCTTCTAAAAGATGTGGAGTATAAACCAAGTAAATCTCTACAAATGGGTAAAGAATGGAGCTGGTTAAATCCAAAACATGCAAAATTCGACACAACAATTGAAAAAGACACATCGGTAGATAACCCAGCGAACTACTATGAAAGTTCACTTTCTGATTGGCATACATTTGACAGTTTAAAAGCTGATATTGAGTGTGATGTGGTTGTTATTGGTGGCGGTTTATTAGGTTCATCGACAGCCTTACATTTAGCTGAACAAGGCGTAGATACCGTTTTATTAGAAAAAAATCGTATTGGCAGTGCAGCCTCTGGCAGAAATGGCGGACAACTTACCCCCGGTTTGGCACGCTGGGAAGCTCAAGAAATGGCCGATCGACTGGGCTATGAAGATGCAAAAAAACTGTGGCATTTTACCTCAACAGAAGCCATGCAACTCATTGATGACATCTCAGAAAAATATCAACTCAACTTTGATCGAAAACAAGGTCATATCACTGCCGCCGTTCATGAAGGACATTTAGTGGGTCTAACCCAAGGTTCAGATGCACGAAAATATTTAGGTGAAGACCATACTCGCATTGTGGGTAAACACGAACTCATGGACTATATTAAGTCTGATTATTATACGGGCGGTTTAATTGATGAGTTGGGTGGACAAATCCATCCTTTAGCTTTAAACCGTGGCTTAATTTATGGTTTTTGCCAAAACGGCGGTTCTATTTATGAGCAAACAGAAGTTATTTCGATAGAAGAAAAACCAGATGGTATTTATGTTCAAACAGCCAATGCCGTCGTGAAAGCTAAAAAATCTGTAGTTTTAGCTGTTCACCATGCTTCGTTTAAACTTTTATCAGAACAAAACAATACGACTATTCCATTTTATACCTATGTAGCGACCACCGCTCCGTTAGAGCTTGATACAAAAGAGCTTCTGCCATTTGGGCATCCGGTTTATGACACTCAATTCCAGATTGATTATTACCGTCCTGTGTTTAATAACCGTTTATTGTTCGGTGGACAAGGCACAGGAACATGCTGGGGTCCAGAGAAAACCTTAAATTATCTAGAGCATCGATTTCATACGGTGTTCCCTCAAATTAAAAATTTAGAGATGGATTTTGTCTGGAGTGGAACGACTGATTTAACCGTAAATGGTGCAGTCGATAGCCGTAAGTTCGGCAATAAATTCCCGATTTACGCGGTTCATGGCTGGAGCGGTCACGGCGTTGCTCAGACCGTGCGTATTGGTAAAGCCATCGCAAGTGATTTTGTTGGGCAATCTAACGACTTTGAAATGTTATCTAAAATTGACCATCAAAATATTATATTTGGCCGCACACTTGCACCCGTTGTCATTCCACTCGCAAAAAGCATGTATGGCATTGGTGCAATGCTGAATCCCGGCAAAATGGTTTCTTTCTAATCTTTAAAAAACCTATTTTTCTTAAAAAAGGATTCGTACAGTTTTGTGCGGGTCCTTTTATTTACCTGAGTAAAATCCTTTTCAAACTAGGTTATCCCTAACCAATCTATTACAATAGCGCCAGCTTTTTAATTCAGCGCATATATTTTGAGCAACTCATCTTCCCAATTAAAACGTGGACTTAAAAATCGCCATATCCAGTTAATCGCTATGGGTGGTGCTGTCGGCACAGGACTATTTTTAGGTTCTGCACAAGTTATCCAATCTGCTGGTCCTTCCATTATTTTAGGTTATGCCATCGTTGGTTTGGTTGCATTTTTAATTATGCGCCAAATGGGTGAAATGATCGTAGAAGAACCAGTTGTAGGCTCTTTTAGTTACTTTGCACAAAAATATTGGGGAAGATTCCCCGGTTTTTTATCAGGCTGGAACTATTGGGTTGTCTATATTCTGGTCGCAATGACCGAGCTGACAGCAGTTGCTAAATATGTGCATTACTGGTGGCCCCATATTCCGGCATGGATATCGGCTTTATTTTTCTTTGTTCTAGTCACTTGTTTGAACTTGGGCAATGTTAAATTTTATGGTGAATCTGAATTTTGGTTAGCCATTATTAAAGTTGCTGCGGTCATTTCAATGATTGTGTTTGGACTATATTTATTGCTTACAGCCGGTAGCGACTCATTAGCTAGCTTTTCAAACCTATGGCAGCATGGTGGATTTTTCCCGCATGGGTTTTCAGGCTTGTTTTATATGCTCGCCTTCTTAATGTTCGCCTTTGGTGGCATTGAACTGATTGGAATGACTGCTGCTGAAGCTGAAAATCCAGAAAAAAGCATTCCACAAGCGATCAACCAAGTCATCTTTCGAATCTTGGTTTTTTATGTGGCTTCACTTGCAATCATCATGTCGCTTATTCCGTGGAATCAGCTTGACCTTGGTGGTTTAGATAAAAGCCCATTTGTCATGATTTTTAGCCAACTTGGAATTGGTTGGGCCGCACATTTACTTAACTTTATTATTTTGACTGCGGCACTTTCTGTCTATAACAGCGGTATGTATGCCAACAGCCGTATGTTATATGGGCTTGCAGTACAGGGCCATGCTCCAAAAGTTTTTGCACAAGTGAGCAAACAAGGTGTTCCTAAAGCTGCTGTTATCTTCTCTTCTATTTTGATTTTTGGTTGTGTATTACTGAACTATTTCGTACCAGAAGAAGCTTTAAGCTATCTCATGTACATGGCAGTGGCCGCTTTAGTTTTAAACTGGGCAATTATTAGCTTTACTCATTTAAAATTTAAGCATGCGATGAAACTTGAAAATAAAGTTGTCAAATTCCCTGCGCTATTTTCACCTTTGAGTAACTATATCGTTTTGATTTTTATTTGCATGATTTTATATATCATGTGGACTCAAGGCTTTGATAAATCCGTGATTTTACTTCCGATCTGGATCACTTTCATGTTTGGGTTATATAAATTTTTAAGTTGGAAAAAAGCGCTCTAGCATTCAAAAAAGGCTTATCCAAACAGGATAAGCCTTTAATCATTTAACAGCTCGTCACCCTAAGTAACTTCAGAAAATCTACTCAAAAAACCATTCACATTCTATTCATCATTGTTGAATGACCCTCTGCTAGAAACATTGATATGTAACCCTTCATCATTCTAAAGATTGGTTTTTAATGAGATAATTATTAAAGTACAAGTGTTTACATGATCTATAAATATTTGCGCTCATGTTCAGCTAAAATCAAAGCTGACAAGTTTATTGTTGCAATCACCGATCAGGCAAAGCGCTTAGTTATAAGTATTGATTTACCCACTCTTTGATTCAGCTCAATCAACTACGTCACTCAATGATGAAAGACAGGAAATTTTATGGAAAAAGCTCTGCAATGTCCTAAGTGTGGTTCTACAGAAGTTGAAGCACGTGACCATGACAAATTACTTAGAACAACTGGTGGTGTTTTACTAACAGCTGCTGGTACAACAGCAGGCACTGTGGGTGGTGCGGCAACTGGCGCTACTGTTGGGGCAGCTATTGGTACCGTTGCTGGTCCGTTAGGTGTGATTGTTGGCGGAACTGTAGGAACTTTTGTCGGTGCAATTAGTGCAGGAATCACTGGTGGTGTAGTTGGTAATATTTTTGGTAAAAAAGCGGGTGTGATGATCGACAAAAATATTTTTCAGGATTATCGCTGCCTAAAATGTAAATACCGTTTTAAATTAAAGAAGTAAAACGAATTAAGCAGGAGAACTAGTTGCTCTAGCTCTCCTGCTTAACCAAAAAATTTATAAACCATCTGGAATAATAATTTTTTATATAGCGCTCCATATCATTAATATATGAAGCAGCCTATTTTCAATAAATTAACACTTTAGCTAAAACTTTAATTTACTTAGCTACAACACCATCTTGTTGATACTTCGGTGAACGTGGACCATATAACAACCCCATACCCGGATTATAAGTCGTTGGGGTAAAAAGTTGAGTATTTACCATACTTGCTAATGGATAAGCCCGATCATTAAAGCTGCCAGCAATCTGTTCAACTAAAGCACCAACGACCATTCCGATTAAACCCGCGTTGCCATCATTACTTGCTTGAACAAGTTTTTTCTCGCCTGTCCAAATCACATCTCCAGTTTTTAAATCAACAAGCTTTGCATCAGCACTTACTGTCGCGACACTTTGAATGACTTGATATTTAGAGCCATATTCTTTAATTCGAATATATAAAGCAGCATCTGCGCCAAAAATCTCTTGTAATTTCTGAGGTGAGATAGACTGAGCATCGCTGCCATTAGTAACACCATTCTCTTTAAACATATTGTCTACAACAGAGATTGGAAAAACGTAATAGCCAGCTTCTGCAACAGGCGCCACCACAGTAGGCCAATAACTATAAGTCGCTTTTACATCAGGTGAATCATTGACTGGCGGCAATACCAAAATCGATTTTGGCATATGCGCTTTATAAGCCGTAATATCTTTATTCGGCGGTGGAGTAACAGCACATCCCGTAAATGCAAGGCTAGAAATAACCAAACCAGCAATTAAAAATTTCTTAATCATGATTTTGTATACCCACCATTTGCATTCATTTTTTGCAATAAACGATCCATTAAAACTGTAGACTCTGGATATACTTGACGTTCAAGCTGGAAATACTCGATTGCTTTTTGAGAATTATTTTCTTGTAAATATAATAATCCCAAATGAGCATATAAACCTGGTGGAACAGCTAAGCCCTTACCTTTAGTTTTTTCAATTTCAGCTTCTAATTTTGTGATTTGCGCACTTGGTGTAGCTTTCTCAGGTGCGTTATACATCAAATAGGTTTGATGAGTATAAGTTCCCCAATTATATAAAGGTTGAGGACCTGCGGCACAACCAACCAATCCCATAGCAAGAAAACTGCTTAAAAGAATTTTTTTCATCTAACACATATCCAAAATTATTGAACTGACCAACGGTTATTTTGAATATCTGCTACTAGATTATTAACTGCTTCACGAACAGCTAAATCGAGTACTTTGCCATTTAAAGTAGAATCATAAGAAGCTGTAGAGCCAAAACCTAATACTTCACGAGCACCTAATGCATATTCACCCGCACCTTGTACTGAATGCACAACTTCTGATGTTTTTACATCAACAACATTTAAATTAACTTTTGCATAAGCAACTTGCTCTTTACCGCGACCTAAAATACCAAATAATTGCTGATCGCCTACTTCTTTACGACCAAACTCAGATACATCACCAGTAATGACATAACGAGCGCCTTTAATAGATTGGCTTGTATTGCTATAATCAACTTCTTGTTTAATCTCAGATAAGTTGTCGCGATTTAAAACTGTAAAATAACCAGTTTGCTGTAAATGTGTCTCAAGAATAGTTTTCGCTTGCCCACCTAGACGATCTACATTGTCAGAGAAAACACCTCTCATATAACTAGAGCGATTATCAAATTTACCAATAGAAACTGGAGCTTTTACTCCGGTATATTTAATTTGAGATGTAGCTACAGCTACTTGTGGGCTTTGGATCGTTCTTGAAGTTTCAGTAGTTGAACACGCAATTAAACTGAAAGAACTCAAAGTAGTAATGATTAATATTTTTTTCATGGTTACTCTATAATGGTTACAAAATATAAAGAATACATATTATATACAAAAAGACTGTCAAACAATCCAGCAATTTAACCATTGAGTAAAAAATGCTATTTTTATTTTAGAAATATTTAATTAATAAAAACTCCTATTTTTATAGGAGCTTTTTGAATTTGGTTACAGTGATATATGTGTGCAAGCAATCTTATAAAATATTATAAATATAATGATAAATCGAGCAGCGATTATTGCTGGCCTTAGCTAAGCTTTTTAGTATCTTTTCTTAGCTCTGTTCTCACCACACCTACCCTAGAGTAATTAAAAAATAATCTAACAACCTTTCTCTTTCATCTGGCTTGTTTGGATCTAAAAGCTGAACCATTGCCCCATCAATCACAAATAAAAACATGTGTGCATCTTGTTTTGAAGCATTTACATGGGTTGCTAAAAGCAAATTATAGATTTCATTGATGAACCAGTTTCGATATTCAACGACCACCTGATACGCCTTTGGATGTGTCTTTGAAATCTCAAAAATAGCTTTAAAAGGCAAATGGTAGAGCCCTTCTAAATCGGCATGTAAAAAGTAAATTTTGCGAAGCTTTTCAAGCAGCGTTAAGTCTTTTTGAACATAGATGATTGAAAGCACTTCTTGTTTTAGACCATCTTTTTGGAAAGTCAGGCTCATTTCAATCAGCCTTTCTTTTGAGTGAAAGTAATTATAAAAAGTGGCTTTGGGAACTTTTACTGACTCAATAATTCGGTCAACCCCGACATTATGAAAACCATAGTTGTTAAACAAATATCTGGAAGTGTGAAGCACACTTAAAGCACGAAATGGGAGATCTGAATGTGGCATAGTTTTACCGTTATAAAAAATTCTTGTTGTATATAAATGAGATAAAAATGCCTTCACTCTTTTTTAAGCAAATAAAAGGCATAGCAAAGCCCATAAAGACTGTGCTTGGCACATCTCAAGTTTTATTGTTGATTAAGTTTTTGGTTAAGACGAATTAAAGTCCGCAAAGCCTAATGACTTTCAAACTACCCTAAAAGTTTAAGTTGTGTCGTTATAACTTTTGGCAAAGGCTGCCAAGAGATAATGAATGTGCAAAGCCAACTCCTTTTTATTGGGAGTTCTGCCAAAACATTAAAATTATGGTGGCAGAACGAAAGGGGGTTCGCAGACTGGAAACAAAGGAACCAGCACACCCGAAGGTGTCCCCCTTCCGCCCTACCGTAGAGAAAAAGGGGGCGAACGAGTTCCCGACACACAAAAACAAGAGTTTTGCATATCGACTTTGTTTTCCCGGTCTGCGACAACCGACTGGCAATGTGGCCAGCAGGCAAAGGATAGTGCTCTACCCTATTGCAGTCAAGCACACAAAACGACATTTGCTTTAAAATAGATCATTAAAAAGTAAGGATAAATAATGAGTGAGTTATTGTTAAAGAAGGGTTTATAAAAGAATTGAAATTTATATAGATATATTAGTTTCGACAGGTAAGATTAGAATATAAAAATGGAAAACCATGAAATGAAAATATCTTTATTAGATGTACAACAAGTATTCAATGATCTATTAAACCATAAAATCAGTCGAGACGATGCTGAAGAATGGGCAAGAAAAAGAATGAATGCACTGGATAACCAAGACTTAATTTTTGATCCTCCAATTAAAGAGGAGCTTCTTTGGAAAGCGGTAATATATTTAAGTGGTATTGGATTAAAGATATCTCCTGATAAGTACATGGAGGATGACATTGGCATTAAAGAAACATTTAATACTTATTGGAATCAATAATTTTTGCGAAGAAAGTTTATATTTTTTTAAATAGCCTATTTATGACAGACAGTTTGCATAAGGATATATTCTACTAAGTAAAGTGAGTAGTATGAAATGAATGATTCAGAAAAATTTTAGTTCAAATTAGAGTTACTACTAAATTTAAAATCGCAAGAAAACGCCAATACAACTTAAATCCTAATAAGTATGCTTCTCACGATAAGCTTTTACCTCGAACAAGCCAATAAGAAGGTAATAACAAATTGTTGTTTGCTTTTCATTCTATTTATTTCAATTTATAAAAAATATATAATATTCTCAATAGCTTTCTAATTATCTATTACTTTCAATAAAGAGAATAAAATGCAAGAACAAGCTTTACCCTCATCTCCTCAAGATTTGAATGAGGATCAAAATATTACGTCCCCACCCATTTCACAATCAGGAATTTATCATTTTAAGTTTCATGGTAAAGCCTCAGAATATTTTGGAATCTGGATCGTTAATATCCTTTTGACTATTATTACTTTAAGCTTATATGCACCGTGGGCTAAAGTTCGTCGCTTACGCTATTTCTATGGCAATACAGAATTTTTTGAACGTCGCTTTGATTTTACAGGGATTCCAACCAAGATTTTGATTGGACGTTTAATTGCATTAGGAATTTACGTCGTATTTGCAATTTCATCACAGTATTCAATGATTGCGACTGTGGTTGGACTAGTTGCGTTATATACAGCAGTACCTTGGTTAATTCGGGCTACTTTGCGTTTTACGGCAAGAAATAGTAAGTTCGGCAACACACGTTTTTATTTTGGTGGAACGATAAAAGAATCTTATAAAGTCTTTCTTTTGAGTATATTGGTATATATTTTCACATTAGGAATCTTTACACCAGTAGCTATTTGGCTATATAAAAAATATTATCTTAACAACTTATATGCTGGACAATTAAATTTTAAATTAAACGCAAATTGGTCTGCATACATGGCTGCATTTTATATACCCGTTTTTATTGCGCTTGGTGTAATTGCTATCTTTTCAATCTTTTACTTTGGTATTATCGGAACAATTTCTGGATTCTCATCGAACTCTGTAGTCTTCGGAATGTTTATGGTATATGCATTTATTGGATTATTTATTTATCCATTAATTGCTGCACGTCTTTTTATTACGACATGGAACAATACTACTGTTGGAAACAGTCAATTTAAAACAGACTGTAATCAATGGCGTTTTGCATGGATTGTAGCTTCAAACTGGATTGTAAAAATCTTAACTATAGGCTTAATGTCTGCTTGGGCTGCAGTTCGTATCCACAAATATCAGATTGAATCGATGAGTTTAATTTTATTAGATGATCCAGATCAAATGATGAATCTAGCTCAGCAAGAACAAAGTGCTTTAGCTGAAGAAATCAGTGATATTTTTGATATTGACATCTCTCTATAATAATCTGAGTTTAATAATTTATGTCCCAAGCAGTAGATATCATTTTCTATGATGGCATAGTCTCTAAACCTCACCGTGCTCAGATTTCAGCTCAATCTGAATCTGAAGTTCTAATTCGGTATGGTGAGCAATTAGAACTTCAGTGTCATTATCAATATACTGATATGAAATTGATTGGTGCGCTGGGGCAGTTACATCCAGTAATTGAATTATCTGATGATGCACGGATTGAATTTCATAGTGCATTACCTGAATGGTTTAATTATGCAACTAAAAAGGTTCAACATTCGATCTGGAAATTTGAACGCTCTCCAGCTCTTATTCTTTTTAGTGTAATTTTTGTGATTACTTTCGCGATCAGTCTCGTGAAATGGGGTGTTCCAGCTACATCCCATTATCTTGCTTTTCAATTACCTGAGAATACTTTAAAGAAACTAGGTGATGAAGCCGAGAATTATGTATTAAATAATTGGACTGCACCCAGCCAATTAGCACAAACTCAAAAAGACCAAATTACTAAACAATATTTGAATACTATTGCTGAAAACAGACCAGCCAAATTAGTCTTCCGTCAAGGTAATCAATTAGGAGCAAATGCTGTAGCATTACCTAATAATACGATCATCATCACAGATGAACTGATCAAAATGGCACATACTAATCAGGAAATCTTAGGCGTATTAGCCCATGAACAAGGCCATTTGATTTATCGCCATAGTTTACAACAAGGGTTAACTAGTTTAGGCCTAAGTGTATTATATATTGCAATGACAGGAGATAATTCAGACTTATTTACCTCATTACCTGCCGCTATGATTGGTGCAAATTATTCACGTAAATTTGAGTCCGAAGCCGATCTATATGCTTTACAGCTGATGGATAGGAAGCACATAGAAGTCTCGCACTTCGCAAATTTCTTACAACGTTTAAGCGATACAACAGAAGAAGGTATCGATAAAAAAAATCAGTCCAACCCGCCAACTTCTCAAGAAGAATCTTCAGCTAATAAACTATCTACAGCTGTTCTTGATACTTTATCTTCTCATCCTGCAACTGAAGAGCGTATTCGAATGGTCCATGATTTTGAGAAAAAACAAAAGCTAAATATTAAATAGTAGAAAGTGAGGATTCAGTCCCAAGACACTATGAAATATAAAATTAAGCTGAAGTCTTAATCTGCCCAACTCAATCCAAATTTTTATATGGGTTTCTAAGTACTAAAACATTTTTTTAAAGGCGCACAAAATAATTTATAGATTCACAAGCTCTATCTAGAAAATTTATGGTCTTTAGGAAGTGGAGCATCACATGGTTGATCCGTCTTTACATTGACCATTTTCACAGGCCCATCGTTGTAGATTGTTACCTTACAGCCTTTTACGACATATTCCTGTTGAATTCCACCATACATTTCATCCTCAGGAACAGCTGATGCAACATCACACGCCTCGTCAGCACGGCATGCAGCCTCATCTTCACCAACCTCTACAGCTTCTGCTCCAACTGCTTCCATTGCGTCTACAGCGCTCTCCTGCACTTCAGCATCTACAGCCTGTATCTTTGCTGCATATGTATTTGAAAGATTCATCATAAGAAAAATTGCAAGAAATGACTTACTACAGTGATTTATTAAATTCATGAACTATCCATATCTATTAATTTAAATTCAGCGTATACCGAGATCGATTTTACTTTGCAAGTTAGGGATGCAAAGGGGTTAGTATTATAAGGAGCTATTCTACCCATAATTATACATATAGCAGCAATAGTTGACCCGAAAGAATTCTTCAAACAATTACAAGATATTGACCATTATGAAGGTGTATTAACTAAAAATATAAAATTAAGCTGCATCTAAATCTGCCTAACTCAATCCAAATTTTTATACAGGTTTCTAAGTACTAAAAAACATACATATAAAAAAAGCCCCTGCTTTTAACAGGGGCTTTTCGAATTTGGCGGAAGCGGTGAGATTCGAACTCACGGAGGACTCACACCCTCGTCGGTTTTCAAGACCGGTGCATTAAACCGCTCTGCCACGCTTCCATGTGCGTAAGAATACAAAGCTTATTCATTTTATTCAAGAAAAAAATCACTGCTTTGTGTTCAAGTGCGTATTGTTTCATCAAATATTACAATCGAGCAGCTAATTCTGCACCATCTTTGATCGCACGCTTCGCATCTAACTCTGCTGCAAGCTTTGCACCACCAATAATATGATAGTTTGCTACGGTCGACTCACCCTCTTTTGGCATCAAGTCTTTTACCGACTCCTGACCTGCACACACCACAACAGTGTCTACACGTAAAAGTTGATCTTGACCATTATGTTCAATCCAAAGCCCTTCATCAGTGACTGCTTTATATTGCACACCACGGAGCATACGCACGCCATGCTTTTTAAGCTGTGCACGGTGTACCCAACCAGAAGTTTTCCCAAGCCCAACACCTAACGGCGTAGTTTTACGTTGCAGTAAGTAAATTTGACGAACTGGAGGTTCAATCTGGGCAGGTTGCATGCCTCCCTCAGAAACATAGTCAGGGTTCGGGTCAATTCCCCATTCACGTTGCCATTCGGCTAAAGGTTGAGGCTGTGGTTGATGTGGAGGTTTAAGTAAAAATTCAGACACATCGAAACCAATACCACCCGCACCAATCACTGCTACTTTTTGTCCAACTTCTGCCCCTTTTAAAACTTGAGCATAAGAAAGAACTTGTGGTGCATGGCTTCCTTCAATCTTTAATGCGCGAGGGATTACACCTGTTGCAACAATAACTTCATCAAAACCTTCGCGTTCAAGCTGCTCACGATTCACGCGAGTATTTAAACGTACATCCACGCCTGTTTTTTCGAGTTGGACTTTAAAGTAGCGAATCGTTTCATGAAATTCTTCTTTACCTGGCACTACCTTGGCAAAGTTAAACTGACCGCCCACATCTGAAGTGGCTTCAAACAAAGTGACTGCATGACCACGGCTCGCCGCAACGGTTGCTGCTGACATACCCGCAACTCCGCCACCTACTACCGCAATACGTTTAGGCTGCTTGGTTTTTAAATAAACCAGTTCAGTTTCATGACCTGCGCGTGGGTTAACCAAACATGACACACGCTTATTTTTAAAAGCATGGTCTAAACACGCTTGGTTACAGGCAATACAGGTATTAATTTCATCAACACGGTTAGTCGCCGTTTTATTTACCCAAAATGCATCGGCCAATAAAGGGCGTGCCATTTGAACCATATCCGCTTTGCCACTTGCCAAAATTTCTTCGGCAGTTTCAGGCATGTTAATACGGTTTGATGCAATAATCGGAATAGAAATATGTTGTTTTACATGGGCCGTGTAATCAACAAAAGCAGCACGAGGTACAGACGTTACAATGGTCGGAACACGGGCTTCATGCCAACCAATGCCGGTATTCAATAAAGTCACACCTGCCTTTTCTAGAGCTTTGGCAACAGTAACCACTTCTTGCATGGTGTTACCGTCATGAACTAAATCCAGCAAAGACAAACGGAAACAAATAATAAATTTCTCGCCAACTTTGGCACGAATCGCCTTAACAATCTCGACTGGAAAACGCATACGGTTTTCAATTTCACCACCCCAGCGGTCAGTCCGCTGGTTCACGTGGCTACTCAAAAATTGGTTAATTAAATAACCTTCCGAGCCCATAATCTCGACACCGTCATAGCCTGCTTTTTTGGCAATGTCCGCACACTGTGCATAGTCATCAATTGTGCTGAGAATATTTTTGTCAGATAGTTGACGTGGTTTAAATGGTGAAATTGGCGATTTAATCGGACTAGAAGACACCACAAAAGGTTGGTAACCATATCTGCCCGCATGCAAAATCTGCATTAAGATTTTAGAGCCATGTTTATGAACAGCATGCGTTACCAAACGGTGCTGAGGAACATCAAATAAGCTATTCATGGTTCCGCCAGCAGGTGCCAACCATCCTTGACGGTTCGGTGAAATACCGCCGGTCACAATTAGGCCAACCCCGCCTTTTGCGCGCTCTTCAAAATAAGCTGCCAGTTTTGGATAATTATAGAAACGGTCTTCAAGTCCCGTATGCATGGATCCCATCACCACACGGTTTTTAATAGTGGTAAAGCCTAAATGTAATGGTTTTAATAGATTGGCGTAACTTGTCATGCTGCGTCCCAATAGTTTTTGCAACTTGTTGCATAGTACTTTAATACTTTTTTTATGGTTTTGGATGACCAAGAGCAAAATTTTATCGAGGCTTATGGTCAATCCATCCAGCCCCAACCTATTGCTTTTATTTAATGACACTAATGAAATCTGGTTCTTTCTCCCATTTATATAATAGAAACAGCATAATCATTCCAAAAATGGTGACGCTTCATATTCATCCTATTTTCTTTTTAAGTTATTAAAAGTCTTTTCTTATTTGGACAACAATACTTCACTTACTTCTTCTCATTCTATAAGTGCGCTTAGTTTTTTATCAAATTAAAACTTCAAAGCAGAACAAGCGAATTAATGCTTTTTTTGCCAAAAAAAGCACCATGAATAGTGCTACAATAGCCGCCATTCAGAATTCTCGAGACCACCTGTACGGGGTCTTTTTTATAAATGTTAGGATTAGCAATGACTGATAATGCAACTATCTTGCAGCATGTACCAGTAGGCAAAAAAGTTGGGATTGCCTTCTCCGGAGGCCTAGACACTTCAGCTGCCCTATTGTGGATGAAACAAAAAGGCGCAGAGCCTTATGCATACACTGCAAACTTAGGCCAGCCTGATGAAGATGACTACGATGCAATTCCAAAGAAAGCAGAACAATACGGCGCTGTAAAAGCTCGCTTAATTGACTGCCGCTTACAACTTGCGCTCGAAGGTATTGCTGCAATTCAGTGTGGTGCATTCCATATCAGTACAGGTGGTGTTCCTTATTTCAATACGACTCCATTGGGTCGTGCAGTAACAGGTACAATGTTAGTTACTGCAATGAAAGAAGATGACGTTAACATCTGGGGTGACGGTTCAACTTATAAAGGTAACGATATTGAACGTTTCTATCGTTATGGTTTGTTGACCAATCCGAATCTTAAAATTTACAAACCTTGGTTAGATCAAAACTTCATCGATGAACTCGGTGGCCGTGCAGAAATGTCACAGTTCCTGATCGACAACGGTTTTGACTACAAAATGTCAAAAGAAAAAGCGTATTCAACTGACTCGAACATGTTGGGTGCAACTCACGAAGCAAAAGATCTTGAATACTTAAATGCTGGTATCAAAATCGTTGACCCAATTATGGGCGTTGCTTTCTGGAAAGATGACGTTGAAATCAAACCAGAAGAAGTGACCGTACGTTTTGCAGAAGGTGTACCTGTTGCATTGAACGGTCAAACTTTTGACAATCCGGTTGAGCTTATTCTTGAAGCAAACCGTATTGGCGGCCGTCATGGTTTGGGTATGTCTGACCAAATTGAAAACCGTATTATCGAAGCGAAATCTCGTGGTATTTATGAAGCACCGGGTATGGCCCTTCTTCATATTGCTTATGAGCGTTTGGTTACTGGTATTCACAACGAAGATACGATCGAGCAATACCGCATTAACGGTTTACGTTTAGGTCGTTTACTTTACCAAGGTCGTTGGTTCGACTCTCAAGCGCTTATGTTGCGTGAAACTGCACAGCGTTGGGTTGCTAAAGCTGTTACTGGTGAAGTTACTCTTGAGCTTCGTCGTGGTAATGACTACACCATCATGAACACTGAATCTCCAAACTTAACGTACGAAGCTGAACGTTTAACAATGGAAAAAGGTGATTCAATGTTCTCGCCTATGGACCGTATTGGTCAGTTGACTATGCGTAACCTCGACATTACCGATACACGTGCAAAACTTGGTATCTATACAGATGCTGGCTTGCTTTCAATCGGTCAAGGTTCTGCTATACCACAATTAGATAGCAAGAAAAAATAATTTTCTTAGCTCATAAAAAAGCCACCTACAAAGGTGGCTTTTTTATTTGAATGCTTTTACTTAAGCAATTTCTGGTAACTGTAAAGGCTGATAATAAATCTGATTACGTCCAAGCTGCTTAGCTCGATATAAAGCTTGATCAGCAGCATGAATTAAATTTTCCTGAGTGACTTTTAAGCCTTCTGTATAAACAGTAAAGCCTAAACTAATGGTAACCTGCTTAGAAACCAAAGATGCAGCATGAGGAATCGCTTGACGCTCAATGGCTTTATAAATATTGGCAGCCACAGCATAGGCACCTTGAGCGGGTGTTTTCGGTAAAAGAACGACAAACTCTTCTCCGCCATAACGGGCAACAAAATCAACATGTCGAATCGAATTTTTAATTGCAGAGGCAATAGATGAGATGACTTTGTCCCCCATCTGATGTCCATAAAAGTCGTTATAATTTTTAAAAAAATCGATATCAATAAATAAAACAGCCAATGGGCGCTGTTCTTGCTTTGCACGATAGTAAAAGAAGTCGAACATCTCATCAAAAGTACGTCGATTAGGAATTTTAGTAAGCGCATCTTGCTGACTTAAATGAAGCAATTCAGATGCCTCAATACGTAAAATCTGCTCGTTAAGTTCAGCAAGCTGATTATTTAAAAAAAGGCTTCTTTCTCTAGATGTGAGCATCGTGCTAATTGAAAAACCTAAAATACAGCTACCAAATAAAGCCCTTCCCAAAGCAATATAATCACAATTGGCTTGCAATAATAACAATAGAGAAAAAACAGCAATCGCTGCGATCAAACCTACATAAAGCATATGCAAAGGCTTTATACCGCTCAAAATAAAGCCAAGCATATATAGAAAAGAAAGCAGTAACATCGACTGATTTTTAAGAGCTGCATTTCCGACACTAAGAAGCAACATTGCATTGACAATAATGGTAAAAAATACAATCCCGCACGCAGCAATATAAAAATAATCGGTGAGTTTCTTAAACTTTGCAAAAACCCAAAATAGCAGTAGCGCACCTGCAATATTAATTGCACTTAATATGCAGTAAATAAAATCCCAAGTGATGTAAGGTACACCTATCACCAAATAGTCAGTAGGTAGCGCTAGCAAAATAAAAATGAGATAGGTTAAAACACCACTTGCTAAAAACTTGGAGATGTTTTGTTTGGTTCGTTCAAGATTTAAATGCCAGAACTTTTTTTCTAATTGATGAGGCAAAGGTGTATTGGCATAACGATGAGTATGTAGAGTTACCAGATATTCTATTTCTTCTTTTGCTTTGAGTAATTCATGTACATTCCCCCTATTTACCACTACTCAATTCCTAGCTCTTACACATTAACAAAATATAACATTATTTTTTAAGGCCTCTTGCGCTTTATTTTGCCATTTGTCCGTAATTCTCGTTACCATTTTCACACTTTATCGATTATCATTTGTTTTATTTCGAAGTTTGAACTGCCTTGAACTCTATTACCCTGCTCCAGCCAGATGATTGGCATGCACATTTACGTGATGGTTTAGCATTAAAACGTACCGTACCTGATTTGGCTAAACAGTTTGCTCGTGCGATCTGTATGCCAAACCTTGTTCCGCCAGTAAAAACTGTGGAAGAAGCATTGGCTTACCGTGAACGTATTCTTGCTCATGTTCCAGAGGGTCTCAATTTTGACCCGCGTATGGTGCTTTATTTTACTGACTTCACCTCACCAGATGAAGTTCGTAAAATTAAAGAATCTGGACATGTGAATGCCATTAAACTTTACCCAGCTGGCGCAACCACCAATTCTGATAATGGTGTGAGTGATATCCGTAAAGTTTATGCGGTTATTGAGCAATTAGAAGAGCATCAAGTGCCGTTATTACTTCATGGTGAAGTGACTCATAACCACGTCGATATTTTTGACCGTGAAAAACGTTTCCTTGACGAAGTACTCAACCCGCTTTTAAAACAGTTTCCAAAACTTAAAGTGGTACTTGAGCACATTACAACAAGCGATGCGGCTCATTTTGTTTTAGAACATGATCGAAATGTTGCTGCAACAATCACGCCTCAACATTTATTATTTAACCGTAATGACATGCTGGTCGGTGGTATTAAACCGCATTTCTATTGTTTACCAATTTTAAAGCGCCAAACACACCAAACAACTTTACTTGAAGTTGCGACGAGTGGTAACCCTAAATTTTTCTTGGGTACAGACAGTGCGCCGCACTCGCAAGATGCAAAAGAAAATGCGTGTGGCTGTGCAGGCTGTTATAGTGCACCTAATGCAATTGAACTTTATGCTCAAGCATTTGACCAAGTAGGTAAATTAGAACGCCTAGAAGGTTTCGCTAGCCATTTTGGTGCGGACTTCTACGGTCTACCACGTAATACTTCTACCATTACCTTGGTAAAAGAAGATAACCTTGTACCAGAATCTTTTGATTATTTAGATGATCAAAAAATTATCCCGCTGCATGCCGGGAAAACGCTGCAATGGAGAAAAGTGTGACACAAGAAACCTCTGTCCCGGTCATTGGCCAACGTTTTCGTGGCTTCTTACCTGTTGTTGTTGACGTTGAAACGGCAGGTTTTAATGCCCAGACAGATGCATTGCTAGAAATTGCGTGCATTCCAATTGTGTATGATGCTCAGGGACAATTTGTCCCTGGTCCAGCATTCCATGCACATATTAACCCGTTTGAAGGGGCTAACCTCGACCGCCGTTCGCTAGACTTTATTGGTATTGATCCATTCAATCCAATGCGTATGGCAATGGCTGAAGATGAACGGACTGCATTACGCCGTATTTTTAAATCGGTCAATGAAGTTCGTAAACAGCAACATTGTACGCATGCAGTGTTGGTCGGCCATAACGCCCATTTTGATCTTGGTTTTGTTCAAGCAGCGATTGCACGTACAAGCACAAAAAACCAGAACCCATTTCATAGTTTTTCAGTGATGGATACGGTTACTTTAAGTGCTGTTATGTTTGGACAAACTGTCCTTGCCAAAGCCTGCATTCAAGCTGGAATTGAGTTCGATGGTAAAGAAGCCCACTCTGCTTTATACGATACTCAGAAGACTGCTGAACTGTTTTGCTATATTTTGAACAAACTGTCTCCTTACCTACTTGACAGTTTGGTGGCGGCTTCTTAAGATACCGCCATCCTCAACGTCCCTATCGTCTAGAGGCCTAGGACATCGCCCTTTCACGGCGGTAACCGGGGTTCGAATCCCCGTAGGGACGCCAATTTCTTTTATAAGAAATTCATTTCATAATCAGATCATTTAAATTACATTATCTCACTTCAAATTTTATCCATGAGATAACTTAGTATTTTTCAAAATTTAAGATTTCAACTTTATTTCATCAATATGTGATAAAGGTTGTACTGTCGGATCATCTCTCTCAATAGTTATTGCATCAGCGACAAATTTTGTTTTTGTTTCACTTGAGTTTGATTCTATTGAAACTTGTAGTAACGAAACGGACGAAATCTTAAAATCAGCATGTATCTGTGCAAGCTCTGGTGTTCTTTTATAACGTATAACTTTAAAACCAGCTTCACGAATTAAAGCATCACGTTCTGCATCAAATTTCTCTTTTCCCTTATGACTTGAATCATCTAGTTCAACAATAGCGACAATATTGAATGATTTATCTAATACGACAAAATCAGCTACTTTCCGATTAAATAGATTACGTGTTGCGTATCCTTGTGCAGTCATAAAAGCGCTAAAAGCAACTTGTGCCAAAATAATATGTTCAGGTAAAGCTTCTTTTAGCTTCATAAATGTCGGTTGTTCATTCATGGTAATGATACGTTTTCCTTTGATTGGATTACGCTTTCCATTTCCACCTTTGCTTTCCCCTTTCTTTAAAATACTTAAAACTGCCAATATAATTATGACCAACAAAAACATGCCAATAAGCATAGACATTAAACTTCCCCTTGATAAAAGTAAAAAACATCTTAATTTTCAAAAAATCTAATTTAAAACGATTAGCTATGAAATATTCAATTGATTTTAAAGCTATTGTTTATATATTTGATGCTCTATTTTAAACTGTAATTTATACTTATTTAAGCCCATCTGTTTATACTTTTAATTTTTATATTCCTAAATAAAATACACTTGTCTAGATTTATCACTGCTTTAGTATTCCTTTTACACACATTTACAATATAATAATTCTTATTTTTATACTGATATTTATTATCAAAAGGTTTTAAATGGATCTTAAGCTTCGCCTCCTCTCCCTCAGCATTGCTCAATTCTGCTGTTTATCAACTGCTTTTGCAGAAACTGATAGTTCTTCCACGACTCTTGCTACGATTAAAATTAAAGCTCAACAGGCTTCTGACCAAACTTACAAAGTCGATAGCTCGAGTAGCGCGACACGTAGTGAAGTCGCATTAAAAGACACACCGCAATCGGTAAGTGTTGTAACCCAAAAAGTAATTGAAGATATTGGTGCGACACGCTTAATTGAAGCGCTTGATTTGGCAGGCGGTGTTGGACGAGCGAATAACTTTGGTGGTCAAGGCTTAACTGGTTTTAACCTTCGTGGTTTCACCAGTGGTGAGTTTTACCGTAACGGCTTCCCCATTAACCGTGGCTATCCAAATGCGCCAGACAGCAACACGATTGAACGTATAGATGTTTTACGTGGCCCCTCGTCTAGCTTATATGGTCGTGGTGATCCAGGCGGTACTTTTAATTTAATTTCAAAAACACCAAAGTCTGAGCAACAAACAACTTTAGGCGCTCAGCTTAACAGTGAAGGTTTATACCGCACCACTGTAGACACTACAGGCACCATTCCAAATGCAGAAAATATCGGTTATCGCCTAAATGTGATTGCAGAAGGCGGCGATAGTTATCGTGACCATATCGAATCTAAACGATACGGAATTGCGCCAGTCATTCAATGGCAAGCGACTGATGCAACTAAAGTAACCTTTGAAGCCGATATTTTACGGAATCAACATCCGCTTGATCGTGGGCATACGCGTTATCCTGCACAGAAGTCTTTTAATAGTTCACCAGAAACCTATTTGTGGGAAACAGGTAAATATAACAATCGACTCTACAATGATAACAACATGACTCAATTACGAGTTGAACATGACCTTGGAAATGACTGGAAGCTTAATGCGGGTGTGCAATATTTAAATGGCAAATTGCATGGCTATGCCGTAGAAGCAAATGGAATTCAGTCTGATGGAGAAACACTCGAAAGAAATTACAACTATCGCGAATTAAAATGGCAAGATACCGATGCCCAAATTAATTTAACAGGTAATTTCCAACTTTTAGGTTTAGCACATACCTTAGTGACTGGACTCGAATACGAAAACTATGATTACAAGTCATACATTATTCGTTCAGATCTAAAGTCAAATAACTACCCAATCAATATTTATAATCCTGTTTTAGGCCAACCTCTACCTGAGCTTAAAAATGTTACTACCCATGATCGTGAAAATTTAAAAACAACTGCCCTTTTTGTACAAGACCAAATCGATTTAAATGAACGTTTAAGTGCTTTATTGGGTTTACGCTTTGAGCACTATGAGCATGACTATAAAAACCTATTACCAAATACTGCAAACTGGAATACTAGTCACGATGCCTTTATTCCCCGTTTAGGGTTAGTTTTTAAAGCCCGTGACGATCTTTCAATCTATAGTAATGCAGCAAAGTCTTTTAAACCAAACACTGGCGCTAGCCGTAATGGAGAGGGATTTGATCCAGAAGAAGGCATGGCTTACGAGTTAGGTTTTAAATGGCAAGCGCTAGACAATATGTTGTCGGTTGACTCTGCTATTTTTTATGCTGAAAAAGAAAATGTATTAACTATCGATCCTGTTGATTCAGCTTACAAGGTTTCTGCTGGTGAAGTCCGTAGTCGTGGTATTGAGCTAAATATTACAGGTCAACTTACACCTGCTTGGAAAATTATTGGTGGATACGCATATACAGATGCTGAAGTGACTAAAGACAACACTTTGCAAAAAGGAACGTCTTTAGCCAATATTCCAAAGAACAGTTTTAACCTGTTAAATATGTATGAGTTTCAGGATGGTCCTTTACAAGGTTTAGGTCTAGGGGTTAATCAAAAATATATTGATAAGCGTGCAGGCCAAACAGCAAATAGTACCTACACCATGAAAGGTTATGCAGTTACCGACTTAGTTTCTTACTATCAAGCAACACCAAAACTTCGTCTTAACTTAGATCTGAAAAATATTTTCGATAGAACTTATGATGAAAGTGCCTTTAATTTATATGCATACCCAGGCGAACCACGTACTGTTCAGTTTGGTATGAGCTATACGTTCTAAAATAAATGCGCCATTTCAGCTTTTGAAATGGCGCATCGGATTAAGCAGATTTACGTGAATTCACGCGACCTTTTACCACAGCTGTAATATTGCCTTTGGCATAATTAAAAAAGACGACTAGTGGTGAAAGTTTCGGATTTGGCTTTTTGCCTTTACCAATGGTTTTAAATTGAGCGGCATACCAAATAATTTCCATGATTGCCATTTTATCGACAAAAGGTAGGCCTGTTTTAATTGGTTTTACTGCATAGCGTACGTCCTGCCCTGCAATTAAACGGTCTGTTAAATCAGTCTCAACTGCAAGCGGACGCGCAATACCAATAAAATCACAAGCCCCACTTGCGAGTGCTGCATTCATTCCTTCTACAGTACGGAATCCACCTGTCACCATGAGTTTACATTTAACATGTTGGCGGATCTTTTCAGCAAAATCTAAGAAATAAGCTTCACGAGCAATCGTGCTTGTCTTACGCTTATCAGCTTTAGCCCCTGCCATTGCAGGTGCTTCATAAGTACCGCCTGAAATTTCAATTAAATCAATACCAGCTTCATCAACTGCTTTAAACACTGAAATTACATCTTCTTCGCTAATTCCACCACGTTGAAAATCGGCAGAGTTCAGTTTGACTGAAATGATAAAATTCTCGGAGGTTGCTTCGCGAACAGCCTTATAAACTTCTAATAAAAAGCGGGTACGGTTTTCAACTGAACCACCCCATTGGTCGGTACGCTTATTCGTTAAAGGTGATAAGAACTGGCTAATCAAATAACCATGCGCACCGTGTAATTGCACTCCTTCAAAACCTGCTTTTTCACAAATACGAGCAGCGGTTGCAAATCGATTAATGATATCTAGAATTTCATCATGAGTTAATTCACGTGGCGTTCCAAACATAGTGGCTAAAGCTGGACTAAATGGTACTGCTGACGGCGCGACAGTCTCTTTATTTAATCCTTTTGGACACTGACGCCCTGGGTGGGACAATTGAATCAATTGCACCATTCCATATTTTTTACCTAATGCTGCCCACCCTTTTAAGCGCTCTAAATCACGTTCGGTTTCAATAACAACAACACCGGGTTCATTTTTTGCGGCTACATTGACCATGACGTTGCCTGTGATTGCACAGCCAAGCCCACCTTTTGCCCACGCCCCATATAAGCCTAAATGCAAGTCATTTGGTTGACCTTCATAATTTGCAAGCGCCTCACTCATTGCACCTTTAATAATTCGGTTTTTGAATGTGGTATTGCGAATTGTGATGGGTTGGGCAATCTGGTTCATGGTTAACCTCTTTTTTAGTTTTTTAGAGCAATTGCTCTAATTTAGACGAGTTATAGGGCATGTCAAGTTATAATCGATAGCTGACAATAGCATATGTCAATTTCAAAAAACATAAAAATATGCAACTTTTTGCATAAAATGCATAAATAAAATATTCCATTTAAAAACAATAATTTAATATTTTATTTTAAAAGCTTGCTTTAATTAATTGTCTTGTATATTCAGTCTTAGGCTTAGAAAACAACAGTTCTGTTTCCTGATATTCAACAACTTGTGCACGGCGCAACACCATAACTTTATGGCACAACGATTTGACTATATTTAGATCATGACTAATAAAGATATAGCTCAAATGTTCAGTTTTCTGTAATTGTCGTAAAAGTTTAATGATGGCTTTTTGCGTGGTTCGATCTAATGCAGAAGTGGGCTCATCCAAAATTAAAAGTTTCGGTTGAACGACTAAAGCTCTTGCCAAAGCAACCCGTTGACGTTGTCCTCCAGAGAGTTCGTGTGGGTAACGATGTTGAAAATCTTCAGGCAGTTCAACCTTCTTGAGAACAGATTTAACTTGTTCTTGAATTTGACTGTTTAATACTTCTTTTACTTTTAAACCTTCAGCAATAATCTGCCCAACCGTCATTCGAGGGTTCAAACTACCAAACGGATCTTGGAATACAAGTTGAAAATCAGATCTCGCCAAACGTAAAGCTTTGGGAGCCAACTGATTCAAATCTTGTCCTAAAAAATTAATCCGCCCTTCACTTTTAATGAGCCGCACTAAAGCCAGAGCCAAAGATGACTTTCCAGCGCCACTTTCCCCAACGACTCCAAGTGATTCACCTTGAGCAAGATCGAAGCTCAAACCTTCTATTGCAGTCACATAGCCCTGAACGCGATTAAAAATACCTTTTCTAATTGGAAATTGCACGCTAAGCTGTTGAACAGACAAAACATTCTTTTCTATTTCAAGAAGTTCTGCATTGCCAAAATCATGTTCTAATAATTGCTGTGTATAAGCGGTTTTAGGATTTGCAAAAATCTGGCTAAGCTCACCTTGCTCTACAACACACCCACTTTGCAATACAACCAGTTCATCGGCATATTGACGTACCAAATTTAGGTCATGGCTAATTAAAATAAGTGCCATTCCATATTTTGATTGTAAAGATTTTAAGAGTTCTAAAATCTGGATCTGTAAAATGATATCAAGTGCTGTAGTCGGCTCATCAGCAATTAAAATTTTAGGTTGCAGTGCCAATGTCATGGCAATCATGACACGTTGCCTTTGACCACCAGAAAGCTCATGTGGATAGCGTTTTAAAATCTGTTCTGGCTCACTAATTCCTACATCTGTGAGTAACTCAATGACTTGTTGTCGAACATTCTGTTTAGTCAAACCTAATAAAAAAAGGTTTTCACCTACAATATTTTCAACCCGATGTAATGGATTTAAAGCGGTGGCAGGTTCTTGAAAAATCATGGCAATTTGTCGGCCACGCACATTAGATTGAGCTTTTTCATCTATCTCAAGAATATTTTGGGAGCCAATCCAAACACTACCTGTTATTTCTAATTTTTCTTGTAGTAACCCCATGATTGCTAAACAGCTAAGTGATTTACCTGAGCCACTTTCGCCAACAATAGCCAGTGTTTTCCCTTCACTAAGCTGCAAATTAAGGCCTTCTAACAAAATCTTTTGATCGAGCGTTTGAATCGAAAGATGTTCAACCTTCAACAATGCAGGAGTAACATTTGTATTATTTTCTTGGGTCAAAAGCATCACGAGCAGCCTCCCCAATATAAATTAAAAGTGAAAGAACAATAGCCAGACTAAAAAAACCTGAAATCGCTAGCCATGGTGCATCTAAATTATTTTTACCTTGGAGCAACAACTCCCCTAACGATGCTGCATCGGGTGGTAAGCCATAGCCTAAAAAATCAAGAGCAGTTAAGGCACTAATATTAGTGGTTAAAATAAATGGTAACTGGGACAAGCTCGAACTGATTGCATTCGGCAAAATATGCTTAAAAATAATAACGCGGTCAGTCACTCCTAACACTTGAGCTGCACGAACATAATCAAGCTGGCGAGCTTTCAAAAACTCTGCTCTGACAATCCCCACTAAAACTGTCCAGCCAAAAAACAACATAATAAAAAATAGCCAATATACGTTTGGAACAAACATGCTGACCAAAATCATGACCATGAATAGCATGGGCAAGCCATTCCAGACTTCAACCAAACGTTGTCCCAATAAATCTACCCAGCCGCCATAGTAACCTTGAATGGCACCCACAGTAATGCCAAATAAAGCAGAACAAAAAGTTAAGGCCAAACCAAAAAGCAAAGATACTCTTAAACCATAAAGAATACGGGCAAAAACATCCCTTCCCTGATCGTCAGTTCCCAACCAGTTCTGCTTGGAGGGTGGTGATGGCACAGGAACTGCTAAATCTAAATTGGGAGTTTGATATGAAAATTTAATAAGTGGCCAGACTGCCCATCCCTGAGCATTAATCAGTTCTTGCACAGCCGGATCTTTATAATCTGCTTCTGTTTCAAACACCCCACCAAACGTCGTTTCTGGATATGTCTTAAACACGGGAAAATAGTAAGAATCTTCATACTTCACCAGTAAGGGCTTATCGTTAGCAATCAACTCTGCTGCTAATGACAAAATCAAAATTAGACTAAATAAAATAAAGCTGGCCCAACCTAATTTATGTTGTCTAAAACGTTGTAACCGTGTGCGCACAATCAAAGACATTATTTGCCTCCTTGTGCGTCAAAGTGAATTCGAGGATCAATCCATTGGTACAGCACATCACAAATGAGACGTAAAATTAGACTAAATAAAGTAAAGAAAAATAAGACACCAAAAATAACAGGATAATCCCGCTGGACAATTGCTTCAAAGCCTAATAATCCGACACCATCTAAATGAAAAATAATTTCTACAAACAGGTTACCCACAAAGAAAATACCCGCTAACACCTCTGGTAACCCTGCGAGCACGACTAAAATAGCATTACGAAATACGTGTCTATATAAGACTTGTTGACCATTTAACCCTTTTGCATAAGCAGCTAAAACGTAGGGTTTATTTAATTCTTCTAAAAATGAATATTTAGTTAAATACGTTAAACTGGCAAAACCACCTAATACCATCGTAATAAGTGGCAAAGTCATATGCCATAAATAGTCGGTAACTTTGCCCCAAAGACTGAGTTGATGAAAATTATCTGAAACAAGATTTTGTAATGGAAACCATTGAAAATAAGAGCCGCCTGCAAAAAAAACAATCAACAAAATGGCAAATACAAAACTGGGTACAGCATATCCCACCACAAGAACTAAAGAAGTTGAGCGATCAAACCATGAACCTTGTTGTCTTGCCTTCTTAATACCAAGCGGAATCGAAATTAAATAAATCAGAAAAGTACTTATCAGCCCCAATGAAATAGAAACAGGCATTTTGTCCCACAACAATTGCACGACTGGTTTATCTTTAAAAAAACTTTGTCCAAAATCTAAAGTTAAATAGCCTTTTAACATGAGAAAAAACCGTTCAGGAGCAGAATGATCAAAACCATACTGCGCCTTAATTTGTTCAACCATTTCAGGGCTTAGACCTTGAGCACCTTGATAATAAGTTTCTGAACTTAAGGCACGCCCGATTCCCAAATCGCTTTGTGCCTGATGTATTGCTTGCTCAACTGGCCCACCTGGCGCAATTTGCACAACCACAAAGTTAATCAATAAAATGACAAATAACGTAGGAATAATTAAAAGAAGTCGCATGAGAATATATGAACCCATATAACAGGATTTCCTTTATGGCAGGTGCTTTTTATTGTTGATGTAAATACTTAGCAACTTTTTTGGCTTTGTTTGCATCACTCCACCAATAATCTATTCCAGACGAAAGTGCTGGTTTAATTTTAGGTTGTTGATACATATTCCAATAAGCATACCAGTTTTCACCTTTACCATAAGTCGGAATTTGATAATAACCAGCCCTCAGCAATCGATCGAGAATACGAGTATAAATAATCTGTTGTTCACGATTTTTACTTGCAACGAGCTTGGAAATAACTTGATCAATTACTGGGTTGCGAATTCCCGCATAATTGTAATTTCCATCCTGTGCTGCCGCCTTGCTCCCCCAAAACTGAGTCTGCTCATTGCCTGGATTGAGAGATTGCGGCAGATTCATGGTGGTCATATCAAAGTCATAACGGCGGGTACGTTCTAAATATTGCGGAGCGTCGACTTGTCGTAAATTAACATCAATGCCTAACTTTTTTAAGTTACGGACAAAAGGCATTAATGTTCGTTGTTTGCCATCCTGTTGAATTAAAAACTCAAGCTGAACTTTTTTACCTTCAGGCGTCAACAACTGCCCATCTTTAACTTTATAGCCTGCTTGTATAAGCAGCTGCCGCGCAATTAATAAATTTTGACGGTTAAATCCACTCGCATCCGACACTGGATATTTCCAGTCTGCTAAAACACCGTGCTGCATGGTTGGAGATAACTTGGGCAATAACGGTTTTAACAACTCTAATTCAGACTTGGAAGGTCGGCCCGTTGCTGCTAATTCGCTATTTTCAAAATAACTTTGAAGGCGTTGATATTGACCATAAAACAAAGCTTTATTCTGCCATTCAAAATCATAGGCATAGGTTAAGGCTTGTCTAAAACGAATATCATTTAAAGATTTACGTCGAGTGTTAAAGACATAACTTTCAGTTGCAATAGGGTTGTGGTGACGAAACTTATATTGAGCAACCAGTCCTGCTTTTACGGCTGGAAAACGATAATCTGTTACCCATTTTTTAGGGTTAGTTTCTTCATGCAAGGTGTATTGACCAGATTTAAATCCTTCAAAAGCAATATCCCAATTTCGATAATAAACATATTTTAATCGGTCAAAATTATAACGTCCTTTATTAATAGGCAAATCTTTTGCCCAATAATTTGGGTTTCTTTTATAACTAATGCTTCTACCCGGATCAATTCGTTCAACCACATAAGGTCCCGAGCCAATAATCGCTTGTAAAGTAATTCGGCTAAAATCCCTTGTTTCCCAATCTGCTTTTGAATAAATGGGTAAGGTTGCCAAAATGAATGGCATTTTAGGGTTGTGCGTAGATTTAAAACTAAACTTTACTTGATGGGCATTTATTACTTCTGTTTTTGCCAAATCGGCAAGGTACATCTGCAAACCTAAATTTGACTTAGTCTGATAGGCATCAAAACTAAATTTAACATCTGCTGCTGTAACAGGCTGTCCATTACTAAAACGCGCTTTAGGGTTTAAATAAAAAGTAACAGACTGTGTTTTTTCTGGATCATAAGTAACTTTCTCTGCCAAAAGAGGATATAAAACCCCGACCTCATCTAGCGATTGGGTCATTAAAGTATCAAAAAGATAATTAACGCCTTCTGTAGCATTCCCCTTACCATTCATACTATTGAGGTTATCAAAAGTTCCTTGAGCCGCCTGACTTAACAAGCCACCTTTAGATGCATGAGGGTTTGCATATGGCATAGCCATCATTCCTAAATATTTAGGCTTGGAATGAATCGCTATATATGAGGTAGTTTGCTGTGCAGAAAAAACAGCATGAGAAACAACACTGAGCCCGACTAGCAGGCTCAGTTGAAAATATGATTTATGCATAAGTTGCTAATTATTTTATAAATTAGGTACTTTAATGACGTCGCCAATGCGAAGCTGAGTAGAAGGTGTCAAATCATTCAGCTCAGCCAAGAAATTGGTTTCTAAACCATATTTGCTAGCAAGACCAATTAACGTATCACCACGCTTCACTTTGTATTCCACAACAGTTTTTGGAATCACAATATTTTGACCACGTTGTAAGTTAGCACTTGCTTTTAATGCATTCATTTCAGCAAGTTCACGCACTGAAATACCCGCACGGCTCGCAATACTATTTAAAGACTCACCAGATTTAACAGTATATCTTTCAGTGTTTTTACCAGCCGCAACTGTTTTAGTTGACGACTTAGTATCAACTTTTGCTGTTTCAACGGTAGGCATATCACCTGTTAGCTTTAAACGTTGCCCTACACGAACACTACTGTTACGCGAAAGACCATTTAATGCGGCAAGGTAGTCCAACTGCAAGTGGTGACGGTTAGCAATATTACCTAAGCTATCACCAGATTTGACTGTATAGGTCTCTGGTATTTCTTCTTTCGTATTTTTAGAAGGTTTACTTGATGCTTCTTCAACCGTACCTGTGAGTTTTAAACGTTGACCAGCACGTAAACCAGCACTACGAGACAAACCATTTAAGTCAGCCAAATAGCCTGTTTGCAAGTTATATTTACTCGCAATCGCATTTAGGCTGTCCCCAGACTGTACAACGTATTGTTCCGGTACCCTTAGACCAGCAGGCACTTTTAAAGTTTGCCCAAGCTGTACATAACTACTCGTTTTTAAGTTATTTAACTCGGCTAACTCGGCTAGGCTAATTTTTGATTTAGTTGCAATACTCGATAAAGTATCACCACGTTGTACTTTATAGCCTTCTGTTTTATAAGAAACACTTAGCGTCGCTTTCTCAGATTTATTAGACGTCTTAGTTTCAGCAACTTCATCTACCGAAATATCTTGTGTAGGCACATTAATTTTTTGGCCTACCATCAAGTTACTGCCCGCAGTTAAACCTGGAGTTAATTCAGCAAGCTCCTGATTAGAGAGTGCATAACGGTCTGCAATCAATTTAAGGTATTCACCACGCTTCACAGTATAGCTTTTAGTTGCTATACGTCGTGCATTTGCCTGAGCCACTTTCGGCTCCGCTTTCGCACTTGAGCGGCTATTCTTCGGCTCTTTCAACTGTAGCTTTTGCCCAACAAATAGGCCATCGGTCACTGATAAATCGTTATATTCAGCCAATTGTTTGACTGACAAATTAAACTGGTTAGCAACACCGCTTAAGCTGTCGTTAGCCTCCACTACATATACATCTGGTTTAGCCGTACTTTTCGAAGTACTTTGAGTTTCTTGTGGTTTCGCATCATAAAGATAAAGACTAGTTCCTACAAACAAAGTCTTTTCTGGATCAATCTGGTTCCACTTAGCCACATCACGCCAGTTCACACCATTCTTCATGGCAATCACGGCTAAAGTATCACCTGGCTGAATTGTATAAGTACTACGCTTACCTTTAGGCTGTACAACTACAACATCAGTATCAGTTTTGATATAAGGCTTATCTTTATTACGTTGCCCATCTTCAGAGCTAGCTACAGTCGCATCTTCAGCTAAAGTTTTTGGATAAGCAAAACCTCTACTTACCTCTTTACCTTGTTGCTCTGCAACTGACTGGCTCGTCTGAATTGCGGTTAACCTAATTTTGCCATCATAAGGATCGACAATTTCAGTTCCTTGCGGCGCAATTGCTTTTAATTCAGCAACGACTTGATCTTTCTCTGCTTGAGTTGCTTGCGGTTGTAAAGCTTGATCTACAGTTTCTTTTGCGCCTTCAGCACGAACTGCAGCTAAAATCTTTTCACGTTCAGAAGCCGAAATTGGTGGCTCCATTTTAACAGGCTGCTTAATATTAGCTGCATTAGTGACAGCTACAGGAATACGCGGCGCACTCGGTACATCTGCCGATGCGGCAAAGGCAGCCAACGCATCTGAACCACGTGGTGTAGATTTTGAAGTCGTTGAACTATTCTTCACAGGTGAAGACGGTTTAACTGGCTGAACTTGCGTTGTAGGAGTTGTTTTTGTTGTTACTGTAGTCGAAGGGCTAACCGTAGGTGTAGACGGCGAAGTTACATTTGCCCACCAACCTGAGCCACCACCCGTTTTTTTCCCTTTTAATTTATTATCAATTGAAGGACTTAAATCTGCTGGAAGCAAAATACGCATTGGACTTGCAGGGTCCACTGCTTCACCACGATATCCTGGGTTTAATGCATAAAGTTCTGAACGGCTTAATCCTGCTACAGAAGCAATTTCATTTAAAGTTAAAGGCGCAGATAAAGTCACTTCACGGAAATGGGGTCTATTTGCAATAGGCGGTAGTTCTACACCATAAGCTTTTGGATTTTTAATAATTTGAGCAACAGCTAAGAAACGTGGAACATAGTTCATCGTTTCTTGAGGTAATTTTAGTGACCAATAGTCAGTTGGTAAACCCGCAGCTCGGTTACGGTTAATCGCCTGTTGAATACGTCCCGGGCCAGCATTATAGGCAGCCAAAGCAAGTTCCCAAGAACCGAATTGATTATAAAGGCTTCCTAAAAATTCATAAGCTGCACGAGTCGACTCAACCACATCGCGGCGCCCATCATACATACCTGTTTGCTTTAAGCCATAAATACGACCAGTACTTGGAATAAATTGCCATAGCCCTGCTGCTGCTGCACTACTTGTTGCAGCTGGGTCATAAGAACTTTCAATTACGGGTAATAACGCAAGTTCAGTTGGCAGTCCACGGCGCTCAGCTTCTTTCACCGTATGGTACAAATAACGACTGGCACGAGCACTCAAGCGATCGAGGTAAGGCTGACGAGAAATAAACCAGCTACGCTGAGCTTCAATACGTGAATCCCAATGATTCAAGTCCATTTTGAAACCAACAGACATACGCTTCCAGACATCACCGTGCTTTAAAATAAGCAGACGATCACCTTCTACAGCACGCATATCAGTTGCTGAAAGTAGGTCTTCTAAAGAGTCAAGACTACTTGCATCTAAATAACCTGCACCACTGACCTGTTTCGATTTAGAGGTTTTTGCAGATTGCGGAGTCGATGAACAGCCTGTTGTAATACCCAACGCAGCTAAAGCAGAGCTAAGTACGGTAATTTTGAACAATGATGCCGCAGATGGCTGCCACACAAATGTGGTTGGTTTATACATAAAAACTTCCAAACAACTCGCGTAATATTTTTTGGGGGTCTGCCGACAAACCCTAGGTCTTCGATGCCATTGTAGTAAAGCGTGCAAGATAGACAAGGCAATAAGTTAATGTCATTTGCATGGAAATGTTACAAGAAATTAAAAAAACCTTGCTTTGTTACGATGGAACCGAACTTTTTGCGTATACAATACACCATATTCAGTTCTTTTTCTTTTAGTTTAGGTTTCGATTTATGTCTCAAACAATCACACTGTATGTTGATGGTGCATGTCGCGGCAATCCGGGTTTAGGTGGTTGGGGCGCATATGTCATTACCGAGCAGGGTGAACATAAATTATTTGGCGGTGAACCGGATACAACCAATAACCGCATGGAGCTCACTGCTGCGATTGAAGGCGTTGCATTTTGCCCAACCGATGCTCATTTAATTATCTGGACAGATTCAAATTATGTGAAGCAAGGGATTACTGAATGGATTCATGGCTGGAAAAAGAAAAACTGGAAGGATGTAAAAAATCCTGACCTTTGGCAAAAATTAGATGCTGTCTGTGCAGGTCGAAATATTGAGTGGCATTGGATTAAAGGCCATGCTGGACATGCTGGCAACGAAATGGCCGATGAGCTTGCAAATATCGGAGCTGATCAAACTGCACTGCAAAAAAAAACAGTTCAAGCGACGGCCCTACAAGATATAAAAAAGCCTGAACAGGATTGGTTACTTGATGACCCCTTTGGGTTTGATATGGCAGAAGTAACCGAAGAAGATAATATTGATCTTGAACAGCCTGAAGAAGTTGAGATGATTATTGTGGACGAAAAAGTTATTGAAGTTGAACCTGCTGAGTCAAAAAGTAAGCAACCAATTAGTAATATTCATCCTCAAGTTGTTGTGACCGAAGCCAAACTAAAATTACAAGGGCCTCGACAACTGATTCTTGATACAGAAACCACTGGTTTTTATTTTCAAGATGGTGACCGCATTATTGAAGTGGGCGCCATTGAAATGATTAACCGGAAGCTCACCGGTAGCTCGATTCATATTTATATTAACCCGCAAAAACCAGTGGGTGACTCAGAAAATATCCATGGTATTAGTGATAATTTCTTAAAAGATAAACCGCTCTATGCAGAGATTGCCGATACGCTTTTTGATTATCTAAAAGGCGCAGAGATTATTGCCCATAACGCAACCTTCGATATGAACTTCCTTGATATGGAGTTTAGACGCGCAGGCCTTCCCGCGCTTTCTGAAGTATGTGAGGTAACAGATACGTTAGCCTTAGCGAAAAGCAAGCATCCAGGACAAAAAAACTCGCTTGATGCCCTTGTAAGACGTTATGAAATTCCAGCACGTGACCGTACTTTCCACGGTGCATTACTCGATGCTGAAATTCTTTCAGATGTTTACCTAGCAATGACAGGTGGGCAGGTTTCTTTTGATATAGATGCCTTATCTCAAAGTGAAAATAGCCTGAACACAGCAAATAAAACCAGAGTTCAAATTGAACTCCCCGTTATTCTTCCTTCCGAAGAAGAGCTAAATACACATGAGACTTGGGTCAAAGAATTTGAGAAAAAACATGGAGAACCTTGCCTTTTTGCAAAAATAAATTTTTGATTCTTTAGCGTTTTTAGCTTTTCCCCTTTGTAAGTTAAGTTATATTAGTCACATAGATTTTTAGCTCAAATTATCGAGCACTACGAATATAACAATTGATTTTTTTGCAAAGGGGAACGTTTATGTCTGAGCATACTTCGATTCATTTCGATCCAACAGCTTTACTCATCATTAAACATGAAATTGATCGTTCAATAAAACTGGTTGAAGGCGCAGTAAGTACTTTAATTGAGGAACAAACACTCCCTTTTAGCATTGATGATGCATTAGAACAATTTAAGCAATGCACTCAAGTCCTCCATTTAATTGATATCCCCTATCTTGCAAAAATCACTCAATATTCAACTGAGCTGATGCAAAAAATTATTGCCAAGCCAACGCAAATTAACACCAATGATGTGGTTGCGCTGAGTGAAGGCACGACCATGGTAAAACGATATATTGATTTTATCTGCCTGCGTGAATTACAAGTCCCTCAGTTTCTTCTTAATACTTTAAACAATTTAGAATTAGCTTTAAATAAGCCCCTGACATCTTCAGGACAAGCAATTGTTCCATTAATTGCAAATACTTCTCTTGAACTTCCTTTACCAGAAGTATTCATTAATGAAACAACTCAGTTTATTCATCAACTTTATAAGCTATCTCTACATCAATTTTTAAACAAGACAGAAGCTAATCATAATTTTCAAGCTTTTAAACTGATTGGTACTTATTTGGTTAGCATGGCAAACCATCAGCTAAGCCAACAATATTGGCAACTCGTAAATTATGCTTTCGACCATATTGATAACCTGCTTTTAAATGATTCACGCCTACGTGTACTCATTAATATTGAAAGTTATATTGGTCAGTTCTTAGCAAGTCCTAAAACTTTTAAGCCTGATTTGGCTGCACTTGCAGATATTTTAAGTATTGTTATCGCTCAAGAAGATGAAGTTGCGCACCATATTCGCAGCCAACTCCATATCGGTAAAGAAATACCTACAGACACTCAATTGCTCGTTTTAAGCCGTCATCTTTATGGGCCTGACTTTGATACCATGCACACAGTCAGCCAATTAATATTGAGCGAAATGAACAAAGTGCGTAATGATATTGAATATAACTATCAAAATATGTCGCCTGAAAAAGCACAGCAATTACAAACGAGTCTTTTGCAATTAGCCTATACATTTAAACTGCTTAATCTTGATGAAGCTGCATCTGAGCTTTCTCAACAAGCGAGCAGTTTAAGTCAGCTCAATATATTAAGTAATGAAAACTATGCTCAGCAGCTTATGGACAGCATTTTGTCGGCCATGAACTCAATTGGTATTTTGGTACGCCAATATACATCTAGTCGTTTACAGCTTAATGTGAACAATACAAATATTTCTTTAGATCGCCTTGATGAGGCACATCAAGCTTTACTCATCGAGACAAAAAATTTAATTGATTTTATTTGTCAGAGCCTTACGTTGTATGCAAATGATCCGACACAAAATATTGAAGCAATTGCAGGTTCATTAAAAGAGCTAGCGGGTGCAGCCGAATTTCTAGGAAGTACCATTCAACAAGATGCTCTACTTCAAACTGCTCAATTTGTTCAACAGCAACTTGAACAAAACCAGCCGTTTAATACAGACCAAATTCACTGTATTTTTAACGTATTAGCAGGCCTTGACATGTTGATTGACAATTTAAAAAATAAACAACCTGTTCTACAATCCATGTTTAATGTAGCATTGTCGAGTAGTCAACAACTTCAAAAAAAGGCAGCTTAATGTCTGAATTATCACTTGCTTATATTTTCCATCATCAACAATTACTGGTTGATCAAAACCTTCAACTACCCAAAGTCGAAAAGTTAGCAAGTGATTTACTTTTCACTCATGATGAGCAGGTCATTGCACGTGACTTACTTGCTGAGGAAGCTATCCCTGAAGGCTTACAATTAGTTCCAATTCGCCAACTCATTACAAGTTGGTCGAAAGAACAGTTTTTGCAAGCAAGCCGAGCTGTTCAGTTACTTGAATGGCGACGCAATCATAAGTTTTGTAGTCACTGCGGACACCCAACCGAAGTTCATCCAACTGAATATGCAATGGTATGCCCTTCTTGTCGTTATCACCAATATCCTCGTGTAAACCCGTGCATTATTACCGTCATTACTCGAGGGGATGATGAAATCTTACTGGCAAAGTCAGTCCACAATAAAACCAACATGTATGGTTTGATTGCAGGCTTTGTTGAAGTGGGTGAAACTCTAGAGGAAGCAGTACAACGCGAAGCTTTTGAAGAAGTAGGCCTACGACTCAAAAATGTTCAATATATGTCAAGTCAACCTTGGCCTTTCCCAAGTAACCTTATGGTTGCGTTTAGAGCAGAATATGAGTCTGGTGAAATTAAGCTGCAAGAAGAAGAAATTGCAGATGCACAATTCTTCAAAATTGATCAATTACCTGAAATTCCATTTAAAGGTAGTATTGCTCATTCAATGATTATGCAGATTACCCAAACTGGGTAATCTGTTGTGTTTTAAGCGATACTCTCGTTTAAAACACTTCCTCAAGAAAATGCAAAATAGTTCTTTTAGTCCTGAAATAATGACTAATAAAACTAGAAAGGCTGGCCAAGATTGTAATATGGCCAGTTTTAGGAATCACGGCAATATGGCTGTGATTTCCACTTTGCCTTAAAGCACGATCCAAATCTAAAGTATTTTCTTTACCGACAAGCTGATCATTTTCAGCCATGAGTAAGTAATGTTTAATACTATTTTGATTAACGAAATAATATGGCATCACTTCTTGATAAGAAATACTTTGGTCAAAAGCATCTTCGGCCATTGGATCGCCCTTATAGTCAAAATGATATGGGCCAGCTAAACCGAAAATCGCTTTGATATTGCCCAAACATTGAATAGCGTTTGGTTTTGGGTGATAAACAGCAGACATCACATTAAATGCCCCTGCCGAATGCCCCATAAGTACAATATTTTCTGTAGAAATTTCCAGTTTTCCTTGGTTTTGATGCAAATAATTCAATGCCTGAGTCAGGTCATCAACAAAACTTGGGAAAATATTTTTAGGTGCTAACTGGTAGTTAATAACAGCAACGTCATAACCTTCTTTGGCAAATGTCTCACCAATAAAAAGATAATCTCGTTTGTTACCATGCTGCCAAGCTCCACCATGCACAAAAACAATGAGAGGTTGATGAGTTAGCTTTTTAACTGATCGGTAAATATCCAAACGGTGGCGAGGCTTTAGACCATAACGAATATTTGGAACCTGTTCAAAACCATCTTTTGGCGTAAAACGGTTTAAAGCAAAACTCCCCAAATCATACAGGCGGAACTCTTTATAAAGACTTCGCGCCTGTTCAATTTTGCTTTGCAGTTGTTCAATCAGATTCATATATTACTGTGCAGTCGAAGCAGGAGCTGTTTGGTCAGGATCAATTGCAACAGGTGTTTGAACTGTTGGCTGAGCAATGACATTATTAATAATCGGTGTAGTCGTTGTGCTACCCGCACTCGCTGCTGGTGCAGGCGCCAAATCAATATTATCAATTAAAGTGACAATTTTGGTGACGTTACCGACGTTTTGTAAGACGCTATTTAAATCATTAATTTCAGCTGTATTTAAACGCCCCATTACATAAAGCACGCCGTCTTCGGTATGTACCAGAACCTTACTATCAGAAACCACAGGTGCCTTCATTAAAAGAGCACGTGTATTTGCTGTTACACCCGCATCTTGCATGATGGTGTTATAGCTGACTTTGTTACCCACCGTAATATAGTTATGTACAGCTTTCACATCACTCATGGCTTTAAGATTATCTTCTGCCAATTGTTTTAAGTACGGGTCTGGAACTTGGCCAGTTAATAAAACTGTACTATGGAAGCTTTCGATATTAATACGCGACTGCTTGAAACGTTGATCAAGTTTATAAATATTGATATTTGCTGTACGTTTAATTGAAGAGTCAATGAATACTTGGCCTAGACTACGGACACCACTATCTGTGCCCACTGGAGCTGTGCCTGTTCCACCAGAAATAAAACTTGCGCAACCTGATAAACTTGCGACACAAAGCATTGTTACAGCAATACGTTTTAACACTCCACCAGACTCCTATCAATTTCTTGGCTTGATCATAAAGCATCAGACTTAAATTTGCTCAAAAGAGTAATGAACTCTTAATCCAAAGTAAATGCATTTTCGATCCATTGCAGATCATAATGGAATTTTGAAAAGTCATGCTGTACTGTTTTTGCAATTTTCTGTGGAAAATCAAAACAAATCACATCAAAACGACAATAAAAATCCTGATAAGATGGATAGCGCTGTAAAAAACGCATCGCAGTTTTGATAATTTTCTTCTGTTTTGTCCACGTTACCATTTCACAAGCCTGCCCATAATTTCCTATAGTGCGTGCTTTTACTTCAACAAAAACTAACTCTTGCCCTCTTTTGACGATTAAATCAACTTCGCCACGGCGTGAATGGTAATTACTTGTGACCCACACATAGTTTTGTGCTTGTAAAAGGTTCAAAGCCGTTTGCTCTGCCCACTTCCCCAATTGCTGTGCTAATAACATTTTTATTTTCCCCAATTAAAAAGCATCCCTACATGTCTTTATACGTAACTTATTTTCTTAAATTCATCCGCCCTATCAAATCTGAATTGAACAAATGAAAATCAGATCACCTTCGAAAAGCTCAAGCTGGCAGACATTGTTCACGCCCAAATCATAATTTCGGGTAAACTACCCCATTAAAATTGTTTATCTGTACGGAGTAAAACCAAATGAGTGCTCAGTTATTTGTTGTAGCCACCCCAATCGGGCACTTAGATGATATGACTTTCCGTGCAATTGATATTTTAAAATCAGTTTCTATTGTAGCTGCCGAAGATACTCGCCAATCTGCACAATTATTTAAACACTATAATATATCGACTCAACTTACTGCATGTCATGATCACAATGAAAGTAATAAAATTGAGCAGTTAGTTCAAAAACTACTTGCCGGCGATAGCGTTGCGTTAATTAGTGATGCAGGTACACCGCTCATTAGTGATCCAGGGTTTAAATTAGTCCGTGCTGCTCAAGAGCATGGCATTAGAGTCGTTCCTGTACCAGGTGCATGTGCTGCGATTGCTGCTTTAAGTGCGGTAGGTTTACCGAGTGATCGTTTTAGCTTTGAAGGCTTTTTGCCATCTAGAGCTTCGCAACGTATTTCTCAATTAGAAAAACTTAAAAACGAAACCCAAACCTTAATTTTCTATGAAGCACCCCATCGTATTTTAGAGTCTGTTAAAGATATGGCTCAGGTATTTGGTGAAGACCGTCCTGTAGGGTTTGCACGTGAAATTACTAAAACCTTTGAAACCATCAAAAAAATGACGTTAAAAGATTTGGTCAGCTTCATTGAAAATGACCATAACCAAGAAAAAGGTGAAATTGTAGTGGTTGTGGGTGGTGCAGCTGCAAAAACAGATCTAGAGCAAGAAAAACTAGATGAGCTTTTAAAGCGCTTACTTCAAGACTTATCTGTTAAAGCAGCATCTCAACTTGCTGCCGATTTAACAGGCATTAAGAAAAAAATCGCTTATCAACGCGCGCTTGAATTAACTCAAGCTTAGTTAAAAATTAAGCATGGTGATGATGAATAGTCTGTGTCATCACCATGCCAAAATTTTGCATAATAATATTAAAGATAAAAACAACTTCAAAACTGGAATAAACTTTATGGCTTTTAAAAATACCTAAACGCTATCTCAATATGTGTTTTGCTGACTCCACAATAGTCTCCGTCAGTGCATCTAACTGTCTAGACTGCCTTTTCCAATGGTGCCAATATAACGGGATGTCGAGCTCAGCTTTGGGTATTACGTCCACTAAAGTTCCATTGGTTAATAAAGATTGCACCTGAAGCTCGGGTACCATGCCATATCCCAAACCCAACTGGATTGCTTTCACAAAGGCATCTGTAGCAGGGATAAAACTATAAGGATAGCTTTGCAAGGACAATCCATAATATTTCAGTAAGACCTCTGAATGCATAAGGTCTTTATGGTTAAAAATGACAGCTGGTGCATTTCTTAAAGTTTCTCGGTTTACGCCATGTTTGAACCAGTCGGCAGCAAATTCGGCCGAAGCCAACATTTTATAACGCATTTTCCCGAGCGGTTGAGCTAAACAGCCTGACATGACCTGCTCTTCTGCCGAGATACAGGCGTTGACTTGTCCAGTTTCTAATAAAGTATGAGTATGAGATTGATCATCAATTTTTAGTTCTAAAACTATTTTTTCTTTAAAAAGCGTTTGCTGGATGGTAGGTAAAAGCCAAGTGGCTAACGAATCTGCATTTGAAGCTAGAGCAATTTTATAGAACTCTGATTCAGATGATTTACCCATCAAACCTTGTAATAAGTTTTGCTCCATTAATCGTGTATGACGTAAATGCTGTAGTAGCGTTTGCCCAGCTTGTGTGAGTACACATGGACGACCACGTATAATTAAAATTTGGCCTAAATACTTTTCTAAGGCCTGCACACGTAAGGATACTGCCGAGGGCGTAATATATAAATGCTCTCCTGCCGCATCAAAACTTCCTGCTTCTGCTACTGCAAGAAAGGCTTCACATTGTTTGCTATCTAACATATCAAACCTAAATATTTTTTAGCCAAACCTAAATATTCTTAATTTTACTTATTTCTTAATAAAAAGTCAGATAATTCCTACATCTGATTTTTTCACCTTATTGTTATGTTCTCTCTTAGTATATTTTTTAAAGGTTTCGGTATTGGTAGCGGACTTATTGTAGCAATTGGAGCTCAAAATGCTTTTGTTTTAAAACAAGGCCTTAAACAGCAATATGTATTTTGGTTATGTTTAATCTGTGCGCTCTCCGACTCGATTCTAATCGCTTTTGGTGTATTAGGTTTTGCCGAAATCATGACCGCATCACCGATCTTAATTACGGTCGCTAAATATTTAGGGGCAACGTTCTTATTGGTTTACGGCGCGAAAGCATTCTACGCGGCCTTTAAGTCCACCCAAAGCATGGAGCTTGGTAGCGGTCAAAAACAGACTCTAACTCAAGCACTAGTGACCTGTCTTGCCTTTACTTGGCTCAACCCACATGTCTATTTAGATACCATTGTTCTGATTGGTTCAGTGGCAACCCAGCTAGAAGACAAAATTAGTTTTGCTTTGGGCAGCATTGTAGCCTCGTGGATTTTCTTTTTCAGTTTGGGCTATGGTGCAAGATTATTAAAACCGTTATTTACCAATCCAAAAGCTTGGAAGGTTTTAGACTTTATTATTGGTTGCGTTATGTGGAGTATCGCAATATCACTACTCATCTAGTTCATTTAAAACAGCAAAAAGTACCATGTTTGAATGGTACTTTTATGCACTCAAAACTATGCTTCTGAGCCCAACACCAGTTTTGACTGTTTTCTTTCTTGCTGTGACTGTTTTATAACAGCATAGCCAGAAGATACGCCCAAGTACGCAATGACAAAGGCAACAAATAAATCAGGAAATACACTACCTGTTCCAAATACTCCAACCGCCGCTAGAATTACCGCAACATTGGCAATAGAGTCGTTTCTGCTGCACAACCAGACAGAACGCATATTGGCATCTCCATCACGGAATGCGTAAAGCATAAGCGCGACAGAAACGTTAGCAACTAAAGCCATCACGCCAATTGCGCCCATCACCATAGCTTCGGGTGGAACACCATGAAAATATGACCAGACCACTTTTCCAATGACAAAAATACCAAAAGCTGCCATCGTTATTCCTTTCACTAATGCCGCCGTTGCACGCCAATATAAGCTCATCGAAAGAACGACTAACGATAACGCATAGTTCGCTGCATCTCCGGCAAAATCTAATGCATCTGCCCACAGTGAAACTGATTGGGCTTTATAACCCCCAAAAATTTCTACCACAAACATCAATGCATTAATGACAAGTGCAATCCATAACGCTTTTCTAAATCGTGGACTCACTTTCTTTGAAGGAGAACATGTCGAAGCACAACCACATCCAGCCATTTTATTTCCTCAAGAACTCTTTTATAGTGATTAGAAACCCTTGAGTAGCTCCAGAGTCAAGCCTTATGAATCTTTCTATTGGTCAATTATCAAAAAAAGCGGATGTTCCAATTGATACGATCCGTTATTACGAAAAAGTAGGTGTACTTGATCGTATCCAACGTTCAGAAAATAATTATCGTGTTTATACTGAGCAAACACTGGGTGACCTATTGTTTATTAAGCATTGCCGTGAACTCGATATTTCACTCAGTGATATTAAAACATTAAAAGAAATGAAAACTCAGCCTAAACAGGCATGTACAAAAATTGATAACTTAGTAGATAAATACTTAAATGAAGTATCAGAAAAAATTGAACGATTATTGCTTTTAAAGGAATCTTTAATTGATTTAAAACAGCACTGCTCTACCAATCGAACAGTAGATGAATGTGGGATTTTAAAAGAACTGCAAAGCTCTCTTTAAATCTATTTTGATAAATTCATACAAATAAAAAAGCACCACTCATGTGATGCTTTTTAAGATTAATGATCGCTATGTTCATCTGGGGGAACTTCGGTAATTCTCCCACCCCGAGCTAAAAATGCGGCGATTTCATCTTCCAGCGCTTGGCGCTGTTTCTGTTTAGCAGTGACAGTCAGCGTTTCTGCCGCAGCAAGATCAGTATCACTCATACTGCCTGCTTCTTCATCAGCCGCACCGCTTTCAGCTGCTTTCGCTTCATCTTCATCTACAGCAGAATCTTCTGCATCTTCATAATCATTGATATCTGACATTTCACACTCCCCAGAATGATTTTATTGCATCATTGCTATGGTCCCAAGACCTCAGAAATTTAGCAACCTCTTTGCATTTAGCAAAGAGCCAATTTGGTCAATTACGTATCTTTTATAACCAAATTGGTAATGATATATAAATGATTGTTCAAAAATTATCTACTGGCATTTAATTCGCTCAGTAGAATAGGCCCAGTAAATATTTTAATGCCTATAGCGGGTACTTTGTAAAGCCCCTAAACCATTTGCTTGTTGCATAAATCGCTCTTTTAAAGCAGGAGTCTGCTCAACCTGCTTAAGCCCCATATTGCGAGCCCAAACTATTGGAAATAATTCACTACTTTCAAGCCAACCAATTGCCGACATGCTATGCATCATTGCATCATTCTGACCTTTACGGCGATGCTCATAACGCATTAAAGTTTGTTCATGAGCCCATGCACCACGGTTTAAATCGTGAAGCAGTGCATCACACAGCACTGCTGCATCCAGACAGCCGATATTTACCCCTTGTCCAGCAAGTGGGTGAATCACATGTGCAGCATCACCAAGCAAAGCTAAGCCTGCTTTTACATATTGTTTTGCAGCACGAGCTTTCAGCGGAAATTGTGCTCTAGAACGAACTTCTAACACCTCACCCAACATGTGTTGACTTTGTTGAGTTAAAAGCTGCATAAAATCGGTATCGTTTAAAGCTGAATATTCATCGGCATAATCATCTGGTAGTGTCCAGACAATTGATTGCCAGTAGCCGTTTTCAGTTTCTTCAAGACTTGCCATAGGTAAGTATGCCAAAGGTCCTGTAGGTAAGAAAATTTGACGGGCAACATAATGATGAGGTTTTGCAGTTCTAATGGCACAGCTAATCGCTGCTTGTTTGTAATCCAGTACATCGAGGTCAATAAAAGCCTGTTCACGAACAAATGAATTAGCGCCATCTGCACCAATAAGCAGTTTAGTTTTAAGCGTAGTACCATCTGCCAATTGAATATGCCAACAACCAACACCCTGCTCAATACGAGTAACACGCACTTGGGTACGGTAATCTGTAAGCTGTTGCAACATTTTTTGTTGAATAGCGACATTCAGTACACTTGGCTCTACCATAGAACCCAAGGCTTGCTCTGGCATCGGTCTTTGTTGCGACTCTTGGCCAAAATTAATTTCACCATAGCCATTAAGATTCCAGACTTGCATGCCTGTATAAGGCATTTGGCGTGCAAGATCATCCCAAACATTTACCGTTTTCAGCAAATGAATAGTCGCTTGGCTGAGCGCTAAAACACGTGGATTCATCACGCTTAATGTTTTCTCAACATCAAGTACAGGAGCCGCATCAAGCACTGTGGGCTGTACGCCACCTTGCGCAAGTAATAAAGCAGTTAAACCACCAACCAATCCACCACCAACAATGACGACATCCAACACTTCACTCATGCTTTTAACCCCATTGCATAGTTAGCCACCAATGGTTTTACACCCGGAATGACATCAAATGCGATTAAACCCGTATTACGAATTAATTTTAATAATGGATTTTGGTTACTAAAACCACGGACTACAGTGTCACAGAACTTAATTACTCGCTGCTGATCTGATAATCGAGCTTGTTCATAGGCAAGTAAGTTATCAGGGGCACCTAGATCATCAGAACTGGTTAACTGATTCACTAAATAACGCACTAAAACATCTGCATCACGTAGGCATAAATTAAAACCTTGTCCTGCAACCGGATGAATTGTATGTGCTGCATTCCCCATTAAAATAACGCGGCCAACAGCTTGTTTATGGGCAAGCACTTGTGAAAGTGGATAACTAAAACGCTTACCCGTTTTTTCAAATTTACCCGCTCGATCACCGTAGGTTTGTTGCAAAGCACTTAAAAAGTGTTGGTCATTTTCTTCACCTAGCCATTCATTTTCGGTGCCTTTTTTCACAGGCCATACGACCGAGCGGCGGTACTCACCAGGCAAAGGCAATAAGGCTAAAGGGCCTAAAGCACTAAACCGTTCAAAACCTACCTGCTCATGCGGTTTTGATGTCTGAACCGTAGTGACAATTGCAACCTGATCATAATCATGGACATCCACACCAACGCCAATTGCCTGACGACAAAAAGAATCGCGTCCATCAGCCGCAATTAATAATTTTGACTCAAGTTTTAAGGTTTCTTCACCACGTTGAGCTTCAATATGCACTTGTTCAGCATCTTGAGTTAAAGCCGTAACTTGTACGCCATCAATCAGCTCAATCAAAGGTTGTTGACGCACTTGAGTTAACAGAACACGACCAAGCCAAGCATTTTCAATCACTTGCCCAAAGCTTTCAACTTTTTCTTGCTCTGCGATTAAGCGTGCTTTACCAAAACTGCCTTGCTCAGTAATGTGAACTTGTAAAATTGGAGTAGCATGTTGCTGTAATGCATCCCACAACCCTAGCTTCTGATAAATCTGTACGCTACGACGTGATAAAGCCGTATTACGTGCATCAAAACTCGAATGGTAAGGGGCAACATTTTGATCATCATAGTTTGGGTATTTCACAGCTTCTAATAGCTTTACCGCAATATTGGCCTTCGCCAGCATGAGCGAAAGGCTCAAACCAACCATACCCCCACCTACAATAATCACTTGTTGTTGCATCGAGTTTTGCTCCTTGGGCGAATACGTTTAATTATGCTTTAGCTTGCGCCATTAAATGTTCAATATCTGCAATATCTTTAACTACATTAGCAGTTAAAACTCGTGGCCCTTTCGATGTTGCGACCACATCATCTTCAATACGAATACCGATACCACGCCATTTTTCATCTACAGTTTCATCATCTGGCGCAATGTATAAACCAGGTTCCACTGTAATAACCATACCCTCTTCGTATTGACGCCAGTCTTCACCTTTTTTGTAAGATCCAACATCGTGTACATCCATACCTAACCAATGTCCTGTGCCATGCATATAAAACTGACGGTATGCTTCGGTTTGGATAAGTTCGTTAACTTCGCCTTTGAGCAAACCTAAATTAACTAAGCCTTCAGTTAAAATTTTGACTGCAACTTCATGAGGTTCACGGTAAGAATTACCAATACGAACTGCGTCAATGGCCGCATATTGGGAAGCCAATACAACTTCATATAATGCTTTTTGCTCAGCACTAAATTTACCATTTACTGGAAAAGTACGGGTAATATCCGAAGCATAGAATTCATATTCACATGCAGCATCAATCAAGACTAAATCACCATTTTTTAATGGCTTATTATTTTCAACATAGTGCAAAACACAAGCATTCGCACCACCGCCTACAATACTGTTATAAGACGGGACACAACCATTTTTCCCAAAAATATAATTGAGTTCAGCTTCAAGAGCATATTCCATCATTTCTGGGTGTACCGTTTGCATCGCACGAGTATGTGCCTCGGCACTAATGTTTGCAGCAATTTGCATTAGCTCAAGTTCTTGTGGTGACTTGACCAAACGCATTTCATCAACAATACGGTCGAGCTGGAGCAATTGAGCTGGAGCACTCTCATGTCGGTGTTCGTCATCTGCTTTTTTAATCCACTGACTCACCCGCGCATCAAACGCAGCATTGTGCCCAATTCGATAATAAAGACGCTCTTTATTTAATAATTTTTCAATAATCTCTTCATCAAGCAAATCAATTACGTATGCTTCATCAGCATCATAGTCTTCAACTGCACCATCAACTCCAGCACGAAAACCATTCCAGATTTCCATCTCACGATTGCGTTCACGGCAAAAAAGACTATAGCTATAATCATCGTCCTCGAAAGTTTCAATGACAGCAACCGCCTCAGGCTCAGCAAAGCCCGTCAAATAGAAAAAACTACTATCGGCGCGGAATTTATAATCCGCATCACGATTACGGTACATTTCCTCACGCGTTGCAATAATTGCAATACTGTTTGGACCCATTTTTTCTGCCAGACGGTCTCTACGATGTCGAAAATCAGCTTGAGGCAATTTCATAATGATCTACTTGATTTAGAATTTTAAAGTTAAAAAATAAAATACAACCAATAACACATCGCCTCAATTAACTTGGGCGATGTGGAGTAAACATTTCTACAATAGTTTGCTCTGTGTCTACAGCAGCAGATTTAATTTTTGCATGAAAGTTTTTCAATAAAGAACTTTCAGATACAGTGATTTTTTTTCTACCAATAGACAAGCTTACAGGTATTAAGCGTACAAATTCATACAATTCTTCGTAACTGCTTTCACCTTCCTCATCATTATCAGAGTCTTCAAATTCGACTGCTGCAATATCTTGAAGGTTCTCAATCAACTCACGTTCATCATCACGAATATGACCCGATGCCAACCCAAAACCTAATACAACACCTGCACACCAATCTGATAATGCTTGTACACGCTCTTGAAGTGGGTGCTCATCATCAGGAAGCATTGGTAAATAATCTAATTCATCATCAGATATAGCGTGCACAACATCTTCTGCTTCATCAGTTAAAAGTACTAAAGCATCTTCACTTAACGCTGGCACATTAAGGGTTGTTAAAATTTGTGACCATTCTTCACGCGTTGGCGCTTCTGTCACACAAACAATACCTGTTAACAAACCATGTAACTCACTAGGGCTTGAAATTTCTTCAATTCCTTCAAAATGAGCGTTCCAATCTGTCCAGCCTGAAATATCGTCTTGCATTCGTTTATCCAATCTCTATACTTTGTATATATTACCTTTGATTGCAATTCTGTGCGACCTCGTTATGTTAGAACAATTACAGCGGCTACAAGCGCATATTAGCGTATTAAAAACACGCTTACATCATTTAGAGAGTGAACATGCGACACTCTCAGAAGCTAAAGAACTGGCTGAAACAGAGCATCACGCACAAGTTGTGCAAAAAAATAGTATTATCACTAAAAAACAAGAGGAAATTGAGTCGGTAACTGAGCAACTATCTCAGTTAAAAGGTCAATTTCAGCAATTGAATCAGGATGCTAACACACTTGCTGAACGTTATAGCCGACTAGAAAAAAGTACGACTGATTTAAAAAATCGTTTTCAAGAAATTCTTGCCGAACGCAATGAATTACGTGTGGCAAAAGAAAAGTTACAAGCCCACCAGCGTCAAACCCAACAGGAGCTTCATGATTTACAACAAGATCGTGATCGTTTGTTACAAAAAAATGAGCTTGCTAAATCAAAAGTTGAAGCCATTATTCAACGTTTAGGAATTTTAGGTACTGCCCAAGATCAGCATACTCAAGAAATTCAGCAACTTGCCCATCCAAATGCTGAAACTGGTGAGGAGACCCAATCATGAGTGAACAAGTCATGGTAGAGCTTAGGCTGATTGAGCAGACCTTTAGACTCGCGACTACTTTAGATAAAAAAGATGAACTTGAACGTGCAGCAGAACTTCTCAATGAGAAATTTAATGAAATGCGCCGTAGTGCTCCACGTGTTGAGCACAATAAACTGGTCATTATGGTTGCTCTACAATTGACTCAAGAAGTACTAAGCCTTAATAAGTCTTTGCAAGAATACACTCACTGTGAACGTTTACTGCAAACAATATTGGATGATGTTGAACAAATTGTTTAATAAACAATCTACAAGAAAATGCCTTGCTCTATGAATAATAGATGCAAGGCGTTTTTTATTGAGGCTATCTAGCACATTGAAAATTAATTTATGCTTGTGAGTGTACAAAGCTTCATCAAACGCAAACTAAGTTTACAGTTCCAGAGGTTTAGGTGATTGCCAATAGGGTCAGATCGGTTATACTTAAGTTGTCTCTGGGATGTTCGCCAGCGGGTCTATTCCCCTGCCGATACTTAAACTTATGGATGTGTTCTGTATATTTAGAGTGTATGCCTACCTTCGTGTAGGAAACCCAGCAAGTATACGTCGCGTCCACCTTGAACTCATCGGGTTCAGGGTAACGACACATGCAGCGGCATCTTCGGAGCATTTATTTACTTATAAAAACAATAACTTAAGACCAGCAACACCCTTTTAAAAACCTATTATTGTCCACCCAAACAATCAAAAATAGGCTTATAGTAGGCTTCAAAAATATTGTGGTATATTGCTGCGTATCGTTTCGTACTTTCTAAGTCACCATGACCCAAAGATATAAACTTACAAAAACATTTATCGACAACATCCCGCTCGAAGAAACGGGAACTAAATTTTATCGTGACTCAGTTACTATTGGTTTTGGTTTAATTGCAACAAAGTCAAAAACTTATTTTGTTGAAACGAGAATGCCCGATGGCCGAAACAAAAGGAAGTCCATTGGTAAACATGGCGTATATACTCTTGAGCAAGCACGCACGGAAGCTAAAAAAATATTGTTAATGATGCACCAAGGCATTGATCCAGTTGCTCAAAAAAGACAATTAAAGAATGACTTTAAATCCGAAAAGGAAGCAAACGAATTAATTCCAACGCTTGAACAGGCCTATGAAGTCTACAAAACTAAAAAGAAGCTAAGCGCTAATACGATTGATGCTTATGACCGATGTGCCAATGATTATTTTAAAGATTGGAAAAACATCAAAATTACTGAAATTACTCAGAAAATGACTTTAAATAAGCATATGGATTTATCTGAGCGAAGTTTAGCGCAGGCAAATCTTGCAATGAAGTTTTTATCAGCTGTTTATAACTTCAATGCCTCAATTCTATATAACGATAATGATGAAAAAATTATCACAGAAAAAAGCCCTGTTGGGGTTATCTATAAAGAGAAGAAATGGAACAAGATAAAACGCCGTAAGGGATATATTCGAGCAGACCAGATACATGACTGGTCACTTGCTGTGTGTACAACATGGTGGGCAGGCAACCAAAATCTAAATCATCGTGCATACACAAATCAGGACTTCTTACTCCTATTGATCCTAACCGGATTCCGCAGAGAAGAAGGCGAAACACTGGAATGGGCAAATGTTGACTTAAAATATGGAACTATAAAAATTCAGGACCCTAAAAATCATGAAGATCTTCTCCTACCGATGGGAGAAATGCTTTGGTATATATTGGCTGAACGAAAAAAACTTACTGGCAATAATAAATACGTGTTCGCTGGCGATACGCTTGATTCACATATCGTTGATAAGCGTGAAGCTCGCCATACGATTACTGAAACAACTGGTATTCAATTTACATTTCATGACTTGCGGAGAACCTTCGGAACAATCGCAAATAGTTTAGCGATTGGTAGTTACACAATTAAAAAACTCATTAATCACATGGTTGGTGATGATGATAATGATGTAACCGATGGGTATGTCCAAGTGACTTTTGATGATCTTCGTAAAGCTATGAATATGATTGAAAATGTTGTGTTATCTGATATTTCAAAAGCTTTGATAAAAAACAGAATCTACTTTGAACAAAAATCAATAAGGAATATGAAAGAAAAATGGATTGAGCATAACAATATTATTATAAGCAGATATTCTGAATAGTTGGGCTGATTACGATGGTCCTAAATATTAAATTACTTACTAAAAAGTTGAGAAATAGCAAATGAAAGATTGGGTTTACTTTTATATCGAACACACAATTAAATATGGTGAACCATTCTATAAAGAAATAGGCTGGTCATTAGGTTTGAAAAATAACTACATAGTTATGAGCATAACTCAAAATTAAAAAGGATGATGTAGAGTTTAAAGCTATTAACTGATAAAATTAATAGCTTTAAATTTATATTATACTGGCTTACTTAAAACTAGAATATATTTTCCATTTATAAGTTTCGAAATAGAATAATTTGTCATTACTTCAGAATACCCTTGTTCAATTAAAAAATTATTTATAAGACTTTCATTTAACTCTTGCCCTTGCAAGTTAATACCGTTAAAAGGAAAATTCCACTCGTGCTCTAAAAATCCTGCTTTATTTATAAACGTAGTCTTTAGCTCACCATTTGTAAAATATGTCAATACATAAGGATGCCTACCAGCGTGCACCACCCCATTAAAGCTATTTGTAAACTTTCCTATTTGTTTAAAATCTGGACTTCCAATTAAATTCTTTTTATATGATTTGCATTTAATCATTTTCCCAACTGAATCCAACAATAATGTAGCTTCCATATAATCAGGTTTATATTCATCCTCATTTATATATAATTTACTATGTGGTTTTGTTTTTATACTTACTGAGCCATAAGGTTCAATAATTATTGGTGGATCACACTTTTCAACCTCAAGTATGTATTGTTTATCAAATACAGCATATATACCAAAAATAGGAACTGGTTTATCTTTATAGTTTATTAATACAATATCGTCAATTCTCTCTGCAGATAAAGAATTCCAAGAACTATTATAATATGCAGCTACGGAGTTCCCTATTTTTTTCGAGGATAAAAGAATTGTTATTGCTGTTGATAAAACTATGATTAAAGGTCTAAAGTAGTCATCAACAATCTGAATTATTTCTGCTATATCCATTGCTTTTACCCCATAAATGACAATTTTAAAATGTTTATATCATACAAAAATTCTAAAGATATTAATTATTTTCTCTTGCATAGTAATTACTAGAAGATAGAAATGGGGTAATGATAATGTGTGCAAACTATGAACCTATATCAAAAGACCGGGTACACCTACTAGATCTCTTTGAACCTACTTTCGAATATAAAGCGGATGTTTACCCGGGTTACGACTGCCCTCTTATATTTTCCAATGATGGCCATATCGAATGGCGGCAAGTAAAGTTCGGTATGATTCCGCCGTGGAACCATGATCTTAAGTTTTCTAAGTTCACATATAACGCTAGAACAGAAACAGTAAATAAAAAGCCTAGCTTTCGTCATGCATGGGCTAAAAGTCAGTTTGCATTAATACCAGTCGAAAAGATTTATGAACCAAGATATGTAAATGGCAAAGCAGAACGCTGGGGAATTTATAGAGAAGACGGCTTACCTTTTACTGTTGCAGCAATTTACGATTCAACTGTTATTGATGGGCAGCAAGTTCGATCAATGTCGATGTTGACTATCAATGCAGATAACCACCCTTTCATGAGTCAATTCCATAAGCCGGAAGATGAAAAGAGATCTATCATCGTTATTCCTGAGGAGTATCGAGAAGATTGGTTGAACTGCAAGAAAGAAGATGCAGATCAATTTTTCTTTGAGATGCCTATCGCGGAATTTACGTCGAATTATTTTCCAAAGACCAATAAAAAACCGCCAGCCTAAGCCAGCGGTCTTAAAATTAGTTAATATAAAACAATTTAGTTAGTACAGCTTGAAGTAATCAGCCACTTGAAGTAAGTCAGCTATTAAGCTTAATACTTTCACGCCGAAGATAAATATCTTCGTCATAGCAATCTCCGTCTAATGAAGCATTGCCTTATGCCAAGTTTTGCGCTTTAATAACGTTACTGCGTAGCGAATTTTATCGCCGAAGTCAGCGTCGAAAACGTCGCGGACTAGAGTTAAATTTCACATCGCAATCTCCGTCGTTAAAGTCAATAACGTTGTCAGCGTTACAGACTTCAGCGAACTGTGTTGTAAAGCAATGCAGATAAGTTTTACTACCCTCAGTTGATAAGTTCCGGCAAGAAGTAGTCAACTGAGGGTAGCTCCAATTCCTTCCAAAATTAATCAATAATAAATTACCGAGTTTCATGGCTTGGAATATAGAAGCATTGTGCCCTATGTGCTTAAGATATGGGATTTTTTCTAGTAGAGCAATCTTGACTTTATAGTAATTTTTTATCTTTTTGATATATCGGTATATACCATAGCAAAACTATTAAAAAACATGTTTAGATAACTTTGTGGATAAGTCAAAAATCAATAACTTACGCAAGAATTAATGTTTACTGAAATTTCTTGATATAAATTCATTTTAACTTTCATACACTTTATTTCGTGTTTTACTTATTTTTAGAGTAATTTCCGACCAAATACATTTTTGGCAACGACACTCTTTGACTTCTATTTGTTTATCCACAACTTTTTAAATTTGAATTTCAACTGTGCTCTAGCATATCATCTTGAATACGTTACAAATTCAAGCTAGGGGATATTCTATGAGCGAAATTGCACCATCCATTATCCAGATAAAACCGTACCTTACCCAAGGTATTGTTTTATCTGAGGCCTTATCTATCAAGCAAGTTGTTCCAACAACACACATGCTTGTGCCTTATGCTTTAGAGAAGATCAACGCTGGCTTTCCATCCCCTGCCCAAGATTACATCGACAAAGCTCTCGATATGAACGAGCACTTAATAAAAAATGAAACTGCTACGTTTATTGTCAAAGTTGCTTCGCTTTCTATGTTAAATGCAGGCATTGATATTGATGATGAACTAATTGTCGATCGCAGTCTCGATGCAAAACACGGTGATATTGTTGTTGCGCTTATTGATAATGATTTTACTGTTAAGCGTCTAATGATCGATGAAAAAGGCCAATGGCTAAAAGCAGAAAATCCAGATTACAAAGATATTCATTTATTAGATGGTCAAGAGCTGCTTATTTGGGGCGTTGTCACCTGCATCATTAAAATGATTAGAAACTCATGAAACATGAGAACAAAGTCTTTTTCTTGATTGACGTCAATAACATGTATGTTTCATGTGAGAGAGTCTTTGACCCAAGTTTGAACAATAAGCCTGTAATTGTTCTGAGCAATAATGACGGTTGCGCCGTGGCGCGCAGCAACGAATCCAAAGCCCTAAATATAAAAATGGGTGTGCCGTTATTCCAGATCAAAGATATTGTTCAACAACATAACGTAATCGTACTTTCAAGCAACTATGCAATGTACGCAGAAATGTCACGGCGCTTTCATAAGATTCTTAGCTCGTACGTAACCGCAGAGGAAGTTGAACCTTATTCGATTGATGAGTGCTTTGTTGATTTCACCGCTTATGAAAAGAACTTTGATTTAGAAAAAGTTGGCCAAGAGATGCGTCAACAAATATGGAAATGGCTAGGTCTTCCAGTCTGCGTAGGTATCGGCAGAAGTAAAACAGAATCAAAGATTGCCAATCATATAGCGAAAAAGAATGCTGGTTTTAACGGTGTTTGTGATTTAGTAAATATGGATCCTTGCAATAAAGAATATTACTTTTCACAGATCGATGTGGGCGAGGTTTGGGGAGTTGGCCGCAAGCATGCTAAAAAACTTCACAGCATGGGAGTTAGAAGTGTTTTAGATTTAGCCTGCACAGAGGCTAGAGAAATGCAGAGACAGTTTTCTATTGTTATGGCAAGGACGATAAACGAATTACAAGGCATCTCATGCATTGAAATTGAAGACACCCCACCCTCTAAAAAGCAAATAATAAAGTCATGTTCATTTGGTGCCAAAGTTACAGAGCTCTATGACCTAAAAGAAGCAATCGGGATGCATGCTCAAGAAGCCTGTAAAAGGCTAAGAGATGATGAGTCTCTATGCGGCTGTTTAATTGTTTTTGTTCAATCAAGCCCATTTGATGAAAGTGCTCCTTTTTATAATAAATCCATAAGTTATGCGTTTCCTGAGCCTACCGATTGCGCCTTGGATTTTGTTAAGGCCGCAGTGGTTATGGTAAGCCACATATTTAAAGAAGGTATCAAATACAAAAAATGTGGCGTTGTGCTGACATGCTTAGAGCCAAAATCAGGCCACACATATGGCCTTCTCACTGACTTTGAACAAATAGAAAAGAAAGAACAGCTAATGGAGGCCCTTGATAGTGTTCATACAAGGTTCGGCAAGAAGAAGATAGGTATTGGGACTTGCTATGTGCCTAGCCGAAATTGGTCGATGTCTAGAGATAAGTTAAGCAATGATCCTTTTAGGTGGGATGAGTTATTGACAATTAAAAACTAATTATCAAATATATATCAAACTTCTTTAGAAAAATTATGACATGAACCAAATTGAACAGACTCAAAGTGATATTGATACATTAATAGGAGAAGTTGATAGTTTTTCAGCACTCATCCAGAATAAAGCAAAAGAATATAATCAAATGTATTCTGGAATAGGAATGAGTAATCCATGGGATGCTGAAATAAAACCTTATATTGATAACTTTATTACAACTTACAAAATAAAAAAGAACTTATACTCATATGCAAGTCTTACAAAAATTAAAGATGATTTAAACCGTATAGTAAATAAATTAATGAAACTACACGATTCCTTTGAATCAGATATACCCCTTGTAGAAGGTATTGATTTACTAAGAAAAATTCAATATGAAACTAAAGAAACATTAAACCAATTTTATGAATATGGCACAGAGAACGAGTTATCTGAAACGGAATTTAATTATTTACTAGAAGAAATTTCAAGAATTAGGCCAGATATTACCAGCTCAATAAACAATGAATTATACAACAAACTAAATAAAACCAACAAAATAAAACTTTCCAAAAATTTAATAAAAATTTTTAACAAATTAAATAATACTAAAACTAGTAATGACATTGAAGAAATCAATGACTTAGTAACCAATATTGAAAATATATTTCTATGGGTTGAACTAGATGACAAATCAAAAGAAATACAACAATCCCTAACACAAATGAGCGAAAATTCAATAATTTATAACATTTCACCCATAACAACAGGTTATGAAGATGAATGTGAAAAATTAACAAAGAAAATAGATGCTCTAAATGTAATTATAATCATATTATTATGCTTATTAATTACAGTATTTTTAATCAAGATTATTGCACCATTTATTATTGCATTAATTCTTAAAGTTATGAAAGTAGATTTCAATTATTCTAATGATATTTACTCTTATGTTAGTTTCATTTCATTAATATTATCAATATCTGCTTTGACTGCTTATTTTGTAAGGGACAGAAATAGATTAATTAAAATTCATGATCAATATAAAATAAATGTTTTAGAACTTTCAACTTTACCTAAATACATGGGTGATTTAGATCGAGTTCAAAAAAGACAATTATATATTGACCTTTCACATAATTTTTTCCGTGGGTCAGCACCTAATCAAGATAACAATAAAAACTCAAATAATGAATTAGAAGGATTATCAAAGTCCATAGCTGAACTTTCTAAAATAGTTTCAAATTTAAAAGGAATAATAAAATGAAGTGTATATATTGTAAAAAAGAAGTAATAGGTAAAGAAAAAACTAATGAACATGTAATTCCTCAATGGATAATAAAAAAATTAGATATAAAAAAAAAGCAGTTATCTTTTACCTCAATATCAGAAAAGCTTGAAGTCTTTAAACCAACCACTCCTATTCCACATACTTTTACCCATAAAGTTTGTGCAACCTGTAATAATGGATGGTTATGTGATATTGATGAATCATGTAAAGATCTCCTAGAAGTTATGATAGATGGAAAGGAGGCTAAAGACTTTCTTAATCGAGAGAGTGTAGAAAAACTAAGAACTCTTATATATAAGATTTTTCTAAATTTCTTCGCTACTAGTCCAAGCTCTTTTAAAGAAAAAAAATTAAACTTTTATCATGATTTTTTTAAAACAAAAAAACCTCCAGAAAATGTCTACCTCTTTGTTACACCATTTATAAATGACAAAATTTTCAGTATGAATCATTTAGATGGATGGCAACAATTATATGAGAATCAAATTATTGATGATGATGGGTCAGGTTTAAGATTTAAATTTTATTTACAATTAGGTGAAACAGCTTTGGTTTTGTGCAGTTCGGGTGATAAAAGAAATATGATTGTTTACGATGAGAGATATTTAATCCCATTATATATAAGCCGTTTTTCTATACCTACAAATTTCGAACAGACTACACCTGACTTTCATCCAGCTCTAAGAACTGAAGTTAATCATTTTTTATATGATTCTATTCGTGTTTCGAGAGCATTAATTTTTAAGTAAACATTCACATATATTTTGCTAGACTAAAATTCGTCTAGCAAAATAATTTTTAATAGATCATGAAATACGATTAGCAATCCAGCCATAAAAGAATTGCTCTTGCGTTGGATTTCGCTCACAGATTTCGATGTAGCGTTGACCTTGCATGATATTCAGCACTCGAACTAATACCTTTTCGCCCTCTTTCCCACGTTTGGCCAAATAGGTCTTTAGAGCTCCCAAAGTTGTTGAGCCATAAACTCCATCAACAACAAGATCAGGAAAACCAGCTTTACCTTGGTTATTCAGCAAGTTCAATGCACGTTGTAATAGTGGTTTAGTAAATCCGGTACCACAATTCACACCTGTATCTAAAAGCTCTTCAGCAACTAACGAGCTAATTACATTCACCTGATCAAACCGTGGATCTGTCCAGTACTGTTTTTTATAAATTGCCTTTGCAGTTTCAAGCGGCAAATCCTTCATGTTTCCTTTAAATCCGTTTGCTCGAGCAACTGCTTCAGTAATACCGTATTTAGTAGCACCACCTCGATCAGCAGGGTTATTTACATAACCACCTTCACGTTTAATAAGTTCTTCAAGATATTGTTCAATATTCATTTCAATTTCCTTTAGATGTAAAAAAAACCGCCCGAAGGCGGCATTTAAAGTTGAATAGTTACTGTTGATTTGAATCTTCAGTTTCTTTCTTTTGTTTATTGGTAGATCCAAAATAGAAGGCAATCACAGCACTTGATAACCCAAGCAACGTGCCTAGTGACACGTTTAATAAATCACGGTTTTTGTCTGGATATTCAATAAAGAACAAACCAAGAACACAGAGGAATGACATGGCAATAACCATGTACGCCAAATATGTCCGAGTGTTTTCACTACTCATCACCATCCCCTTTTAAACGTTTTTTAGTCAGCTCATATTGCTTCGTTTGAAGCGCATGAATTTCGTCCTTACGCTTCTCATCTCGTTTTTTGAAATAAAGATTTGTTAGGTAGGTTGCTATACCGATTAAGATTGAAAAGACAACGGCCCAATCAATTTTGCCTATTACACCGATCAAGCTGCCTCCTACTACATAGCCATAAGTAAATTTTGTTGCAGTAGCAGCCGCCGTACTTGCAGCAGCTTCTACTACACTATTTGTTTGATCGTTCATGCATGCCTTCCTCCAGATCGTAGGCAAAAAAAACACCCGTTTGGGTGCTAAGAATTAATTTAAATTAACCTTCAGAAGTACTTTGAGTAATCTGATTAGTATAGTTCCAGACTGTGTTTTCCCATACATCACGTACTGCTACACGAATGTAATATGGTGTTGTTGGTTGTAACCCTCCAAAAGTAGTTGTTAATTCTGTGCCCGTCCATGAAGGCGGCATTTGTGTAGGATCGAAATTAGAAGTACTGCTGAGCCATACTGCATAATCTTTCAGGTCTGGTACTTCGCTCGGTACCCAATTCAATGTAATAGAATCTACCATTGCGGCTGTATAAACATTTAGGAGTACTGGCGGTACCGGATTACTAATACTTAGTTCAGCATACGTGCTGATCTGGTCACCGTTCTTACTTGCTACACGGATTGTATAAGCTCGGCCTATTCCATCAGTTTTAGCCTCTTCAATCGAATAGCTGTAATCCGTATTTGTTGTATCAACTTGACGAATCATTGCCCCATTCGACCAAACTTGCACTCGATAACCATCTGCCCCGGTTGAGCTTTGCCATTGAACCTTAAACGTGGTACCAACAAACGGCGATTGCAGCGATAGACCTTTCACACCCGCAGGACGTCCACCAGACAATGTATAGCTATAAGCGGTTACCTCATCTAATGTTTGCTCTTTTCGCTCCAATCCATTAAAGCTAGTGAACTTTAAGAAGATCTGTTTACCTACCAGATTTTCATTATATGGATATTCAAAAATAGCTCGATCAAGACGAACAAAAGGCTCACCAGCATTATGAATCTGAGCATCATCAAAGCGTCCACGCAGGACATCACTTAATGTATAAAGGCCTGTCCCGGTTAACGTAGCCACTTGATAATTAAAATACTCGTCACCTACTTTACATAGCGTTTGATCGGCTTGAGCATCTTGTAAGGTCCCGCTGAAGATGCGACTTGCTGTATTGAGCTCAACTTGCAAGGCTGTATCATCTGCATCAATCGCTGTGACAAGCTGGCCATAACGTGCTGAACCATAAATAGTACCGATCATTTCATAAGTCGTATTATCAAGGCTGGCCCAAACGTTACAACCACCCCAATTAATACCACCTGAAACAGCCACCCAAACTTGATTCTTGCCATCTGTTAGATCTAGCGGAGGTTCGAATATAGCTGGAGCATTCACATTACCCGGTTCTTCGTTGCCGCCTTGATAACCATTAGAAGCTTGTGAATCATATTCAATAGCGGATCTTGAACCAACGGCTAATTCTTCAGCCGTGATCGTTAATTCACCGAACTCATCTTCCTCAATACGTGTGATACGTACAGGAAATTGATTTAGGCCCAGAGCTTCATCAGTAATGGTGACAATATCCATTGGTTCTAAACGGCAATACTTCCACCCCAAAGAAAATTCATATTCATTACGCACATAAAGCAGTCGCTGTAAGCGAAGTTGCGCCGCATGACGGGCTATTTTTGGCTCACAAAAGTAATGGCTTTCTACTGGATCCTCAGTACGTAAGCCGAACATTTCAATGTTTGCTTGGTCCTTGGCCTCAGTCGTTTCTGTGTTGTACTGGTTGTAACGATTGATGTATTCAATCTGCACATGATTATAAGCATCCGTATCACGACTACGGCGTACTCGTACTGGCTCATCGTCACTAATAAAATCATCATCAGTTAAGTGATAAACCGGTGTGAGATCCGGAGTAAAAGTAATGCCGTTACCAGTAATTGCAGAATCACCAAAGGATCTAATTTTTAAACCATCTGGACTTGGTACAACAGCACAATTTACAGCTTCGACAATCTCATTGATTGTTTCATATGCTGGCCGTTGTTCAGTAAATGCTGGGCTAATTAAAAGATTTGCTGCACGGCAATATGTGCGGAACTCTTCTAAATCTGCCATATTCAAATTAGGTGCAGCACCGTGCCGAGGATGTGTAATAAAGTCTTCTATCACATCAGCCGGATTAGCATCATCAATAGAATCTGACAGAGTAATTGTGCTAATCACTTCAAAGTTGTGATTTGAAAGACTGGCACTATTTCCCATCTCATAATTAGCACATGCTACATATCCCAAAAATGGATAGTTAATTGCCTGATCTGGATGCTTAGAAACTAACCAGCCCCACGGCGGGTTATTGTTCCCATCATATAATTCAAACTTTAGCTGATCGATTGGATCTAGCGTAATAGATCCCTCCAGCTTTGGTATGTACTGTTCTTTATCAACCCAAATCAGGCCAATCTTTTTAATCTGATTTTCACACAATCCAAGCATGAGTGAAGCACTATAACTAAATGTTGTATTGCTGGTTTTAGTACTCCCACCTTTACCGCCTGATTTCTCAACAGTAGTGTGAGGCGTTGCTAAGAAATCACCGTACCAGAACATGTTCGCAGCCACACGAGTTTTACCATACACAAGAGGCTGGCAAAGCCCGTAAGCTGATTGTTGAATCCGCATAGAGTTAATACGGGTATCAGTAGTACTAATCGTGGTACCGCCAAATAATCCACCCATTATTTCAGCCTCTTCATACGAAAAAAGCCCGCTATACGGCGGGCTAAACTTCCTTTTGTTCCATCTTGGATAATGACTCCCTGATGGAGATAACTGTGAATGACCTGCGGCCATTCGATGACAATTGCACCATGACTGATACATTTGCCAAATTGATATAAAACGATGTCACCCGGTTGTGGTGGCCCTTCTACTGGATCACATACACCTAAGATAAGTTCTAAATAACGTTGCCCCATCTGATGCATGTGCCAATCAGGAGGATATGGCCGTGGGTCTAAATGATCAATAAGCCCTACTTTCTCGTAAACCTCACAGATTAAAGTTCCACAATCTACCCCAACTCCTTTTACTCGCCCTTGGTGATGATATGGAGTACCTAGCCATTTAAGCGCCTCTTTTACTGCTTCAAGGTTCTTCATAGTTAATACATCATGCGTTGAATGATTTGGCTACAAATATAGTTCGACTGTAACTGTTTACCTGCTGAGTTAGGATGAAGTCCATCGCGCAAGAATGTTCCCGCATCTGGATCAGATGGGTTTTGTTTCCATATTTCAAGCTCTTTGATAATCCCTGAATTACTATATTGATCAATAACATTGAAACAATAACGTTTAGCCATTTTGACTAAATTTTCATTCATGTTTTTACGTGCGACTGTTTCTTCATCAGCCCGCTGCAAGGGGTTACAGTAAAAGCATACAGCGTTAGGAAATGCCAATTTTAATGACCATAATGCCCAACGCATCGCCTCTAGTGTCAATGCACGATTAAGATCAGTTAGCGAGGTTTTGCTCATTGCTGTATCAAAGTCACCGGTGTTAACACCAGCATCATTAGTGCCGCAGGCCATCACGATAATTTCAGGAACATAACCGCTATTAATTAACCAATTCACCTGATTCGACATAACTTGCCAAGTTAATTGACCTGAATACTCACGAAACGCAGCTCCACTTCTTGCCGTGTTTCGTAAGTCTGCCATTTTTAATTGATCAAAAGCATAAGTAACCCAATTCTCGTACCAGTTATGACTGTCAAATATTTGATTATCTACATCTGAAGTTACTGTAATGGAATCACCAAGAGTCGCCACTCTTCTATTATATGCACGTGATACTTGTGAAGATGAACCTGTACCACTCCCTTTTATCAACTCAATTCCATTAATAGATGACACACCAGCTTTATATGGCTCATATGCCGAAGCAGTAGGCCCTTTCTCAATTTGGGTACTGCTGGTATCTAATACAGTTGCACTCCTTTGTAGCAAACTGATTTGAATATATTTTGCATTAGATGGAATTGTTATGGTGTGAGTGGTATTAGGATTTGGAACCTGTCCACGACTTATGTAAACCTTATTTTCATCAAGGAAACGATAATAGCGAGGAATTTCTGGGTTCGGCTGTAGTCCACTAAGAGTAATATTTTGAACACCACCAACATTAATTAGATCTGTAGTGACACTTTGAGCTTGAGGCAATAAAGATCCATCATTATAAACTTCAATACCCATTAAAAGAGTACTGGAATTAAGCATGTTTTTAGCTAACGCATCATAACCTAGCTTTAATTCTGTCTGTTTAATGTGTGTGCCATGAATACCCAAAATATCGCCACGACTAAATGCAGAAAATGGAGTAATTACGCTTCCGTATTCAATTTGGGCAGTCGAAATGTTTAATGGATCTGGGTTCCGCTGTTTGATTGAAAGTTGAAACCATTCAGCATTAGCGGGAACTGTCAGAACTTTCTGGTTTACCGCCCCGATATTTGAAACCGCACCGACCACATTCTCATCTTTATCTAAAAATCGATACAAACGAGCAATTTGAGTGTTAGTTTGCAAACCTGAAATCGCAATTGAGGTTGCACCGCGAACATCAATATATTCAGTAGTAACACTGTTGGCTTCAGCAATGACACCATTCGTACTATGAATTTCAAACCCTACTAATAAATTGCTTGGATCAAGCACATTCTTAGATTTAGAACCATATATAGGACGAGTTAGGGTTTTAATAATTGACTTTATTGAAGCAGTAATTGAAGTGGTTAAAACACTATCATCAGAAAAATATTTCCAAGTGGTCCAAGTATTATCAGCTAAACATAGTGTCATAGCCATTGCGTTAGCATTTGGGCAAATTACTAGTTGAGCTACTACAACCGACGAAACAGGGAAAACAATTACATGGCCCCATTGGTTGGTAAAGTTCGGGCGATTAGCGCTGTTATTCCAAACAGTCCCATCTATAAATGTATAGATTCCTAAAGATTTAAATGTACGAAAATCGGTAGCTGTATTTACTACAGTAGGTTTAATAAATTTATTAGCATTAAATGCATCTAAACCAACCACATTATCTAAAAACTGTTTTAGTGCAGTTTTAAAACCTTCTTCAGTAACAGCGGATCCTGTCAACTGATCAATATTAGGTAAAGCCATCTTATAGCCCCATAAAAAAAGCCCCGCTAAATGCAGGGCTTTGGTTAAAGATAAATATGTTTAAACAGAAGTTTCAGGAACTGGTACAAATGGCGCACCACGAAAGCGAGCACGGTTATTAAATCGATTCGTACAAGTATCAAGGCGCTTATCACAACCAGGATAAACACGAATGGCTTCACCTATTTCAGGCATGTCTAATAGAGGTAAAGTAAGAAGCAATGCACCAGCCTCATGCAAACGTACGGTACGTTTAATACCGATATTTGCACCCTCTAAAAACTCTACAACCCCTTGCGTAAACCATCCTTGTGGCTGACTCAACTCACATATGATTCGGTTAGGTGTGCTATTTACGCCAATAGTGGTATTTATGGCGAAATCAGAATTGAGTAAGCCACATGCGCTATCAAACAATGTATTTAAGCAGCCGGGCGTATATAAGTTTCTCGGCATCTGAAGCTTTAAGTTATCAACGTCAGAAACTACACTTGCGTTAATTTCATAGCGATCGAGCTCAGGCTCAACAATACGACCTTCAAATAAAACTAACGTGCCGGCACTGGTGTCAGTTGGTGTGTACATATCCATAAATATACGTTCCAACTTAAACCGTGCGCCGTCTAATATACCGTTGTGAAAAGCCTGAGCTACAGGCACATCGCCGAATTTGGTACTTTCATTGGTTTCAATCGTGATAGATAAATTGTCCACCTCAATCCCCAAAGAAAGGCTAATTCCATCTCGGCTAATGACTGGACCATCAGCACGAAATTCCTTGCCCTGAACAATTAAATTAACGTCATAGCTTGTATAGCGATACTCAATACCTTGAATAGTCGTGATAGTGTACAGATCGGCCATAATGAACTGATCAGCATCTAACAAAGCTATAAGTTGTGGTGATGCTTGTCTCATATCTTTGTACCTAACGATCCAATTAACTCGACTTTTCCAGCCTTCCAGAGCTTATGCATAAAGTTGACGTATTGTTGCGTGTCATCTTTAAAACGGCATCGATAGTAATAGGTGCCGGTGATGTTCAATTCGATACCTGCTTCGACTGGCTGGGAAAGAATATATTTTCCATCAGCAGTAATTTGTGCAGTAGCTGTATTCCACATACGTTTAGATGTATTCGTATCCCACATCGATTTAACAGGTGTTTGGTTCCACATATTCGGATCTACAGCAACCACCGTCTGCTCTTCGGTGTTGCCTAGTGGCAAAGGTGTGTCGTACATCAATTTGTAGAGCTGGTAAATAGTTGTGGCACCATCCCCAACAAATGAACAATCAAACTGATTGTCGTCTGGTAACTTATAAAGAAATGAATCAAACGCCCCACGGCGTTCTAAATAAAAACCTTGTAGTTGCTGCAATTCTTTTCTCCCCTTATTTTCCCGCAAGAATGCGTAAGACAACGAGATTTCATATTTCGGTATGGCCTGAAAGCTTGCACGAAGCTCTCGGCCATTAATGGATGTCATGATCTTTGTATTGAACATGGGGGTAATTGATGTATCCCATTCAAGACCGGGTAACTCTGGAAATAAAACGTTAGACACTTATACCCCCTTATTTACCATTCTTACCGAATCCACGAGCGTAACTATTCAAACCATTAGCGACCGCACGACCATTTTTCTTTAATAAACGCTCAATACTTTTTGCATCAACTGCGCTGATATGAATACTCGGCCCACCTCCACCACCTTCAGCCGCTGCGGCTGCTCCAAAACTAGCACCACTACGCATAGCTTTACCCATTTCACGGATTGTATTTGCATGTTGTGAAGGTAAAACCATTTCGTCTTCATGAAGCTGTGTAACAGGGTTCACACCGGATGGAATGTCGTAACCGCCTCGAGCAGATTTGATCTTGCCGGCTAAGCCAGCAACTAAGCCGAACGCCGCAGCACCGGCACCCACGGCGAGAACTGGACCAATATAAGGAATAGAAACCATGGCTTTAAATGCGCCCGCCATCGCCTCCCAAGCTGACATCATGATGCCTTTGACAGCTTCAGCAGCTTTTAAACCTAAACGAGTTAAACCACCTGCAGCAGTAACACCAGTTCGTGTTGCTTCACCTGCGATCGTTGCCCCCGTTTGAGCCGCTTGACCAGTAGCTTCAGCCGCCGTTTCAGCACCAACGAAACCAAGCTTTCGAGCTAACTTAATCGCTTGGATTCTGAGCCAGCCTTGGAGCTCCTTAGTAGCCGATTGCAATGCAAATGCCCCCATGTCAGCAAGTACCGCTTTAGTTGCGTTACTCCATGTCAGTGTGCCATTCATTAAAGATTGAATGCCTTGATCCCAAAGATTAGAAAGTCGAGAAGTGAAGCCGCCAAACTTATCCTCAAAATCCTTCATTTCTGCGTCACTGATTAGGCCCATAGACTTAGTATCAGCAACACCTTGGTCAGTCTCTAAGTCCGAAATGTTGTTTGTGATTTGGTTTTGATTGCCCTGTTTTCCAGTGATTCCTGTTTGCTCGTTCTCAAGTGCTAGACGCTCTAAAAGACCTTGCCGCTTAATTTCACGTAATTGATCTTCGAGCTGCTTCTCTAATTGAACTTTGCGAACATTCGATATTTTCTTGGCATCATATTCAGCCTGAATTCGTGCCGCCTCAATTTCATATAGGCGCTGTGCTTGCTGTTGATAATTTTCTATCTGTTCTTCACGAGCTTTTTTGTATTCCTCAAACTCTTTTAAACGGATAGTAATGATCTTGTCTGAAGCATCCTTTTCAGCTTTAACCTTTGCAGCAGCTTTTTCATCGGCAGTCATCTTAGATTTTTCAATCTCATCTAATGCCTTTTGAAGATCTAAAGCGACTTTCTTTTCTTCAGATGCATATTTATACCGAATATCAGCAAGTGCTTTAGCTGCCTGTTCAGCTTGACGCACAGCATCGGATTTGCCCTGTTTTGACTTATCTGATTTACCACCATCAGGATTGAGTGCCTTATTTTGTCCGATACCAGAAGTAACCCCTTTACTGCCACCTCTGCTACCAAGTTGAGCATTTTGGATATCTATTTTTGCTTGAGATAAACGATCAAATGAGGGTGTACCACTAAAGATACTGGATGCTGAGTTAATTGCGGCTTTGGTGGTACCGGCAATATCAACAACGGTATCTTTGGTTTCAGTCCAGATTGCCTTAACTCCACCAGCCAGAGCCTTACCTTTAGCCAGAATCCCATCCGCATTTACAAAGTTTACAGCAGTACTTCCAATGGTCCTTAGGTTACTCATCACACCAGACATTAAACGCACAAGATTTTGCAACCCAGCTCCAAGCCCAACAATAACAACCGCTACGCCTTTGGCAACTGAGCCTAACGCCTGAATAACACCTGTAAAAGCTCCACCTTTTGTGGTGCCATTCATAAAATGGCTAATAACACCGCTTAAAGCGGGCATCACTGCTTGAGCCAATTGATTTTTTAAACCAGCGTACTGCATTTGAAGTACTTCGGTTTGTGCCTTCAATTCAATGGACTTTTGTATTGCCTCATCACCAGTAATAATCCCTGCTTCTTCCATCGCTGACTGGTATTCTTTCCAAAGCTTACCGCCATCCTGCAAAATAGGAATCATAGCTGTAAGATCAGATCCCATACTTTCTAAATAAAATGACATTTGCTGCTGGTTGACTCCAGCTTCTTCCAGCTTATCAACATACGTTTGTAATGCCTCCACGCCATCCATCTTGGACATTTCTTCTGCAAGCTTTTTCGCACCTGCCGCACCACCTTCTGTTTTAACGGCAATTTGCTCAAAAAAGTCCATTGCACCACCAGAACCTACAGATGCAAATTCTCCAAGTTTTTCATTGAAGTCTTTCATCATGTCTGAGACTTTTTCTTGGGAAAACCCTAAAGTTTGGGCTGCGCCAGATAATCCCTGAAATGTTTGTATCGAAGTATTCGCCAGAGCTGAAAATCTTGCGAGTTCAACATTATTATTTGCAACTTCAATCGCTAGCGTCGCCATACCTGCAGCAGCTACTGCTGCTCCTCCCACAGCTAAACCCGCAACTGCCCCAGCCGCAACCAGTGCACCGCCACGTAGAACTCCTAACTTGGAAGCAATACCATCAAATGCTGAACCTATTTTTGAACCGCCGAATGCTTCACTAATTTGGTTACTAAATCCTTCTGAGATAGACTTAGAAACATCATCGAACTGTTGCTTAACACTTGAAAGGTCAAATTTAAATTTAACCCCTTTGGTAGAATTTTCAATTTGTTTGGCAGAAGCAGAAACAATTTTTTCTGCATCATCCATGCCTTTTTTAAGCTCGGATGTTTTCGCACCCACATGTACTTCTACGCGATTGTTACTTGCCATACGAACCTCTTAGGCATTAAAAAACCACCCGAAGGTGGTCTAGTTGAATTAAAAAGCACTGGAAGATGCTATATATTTTATGAATCTGGAAATACTGCGTTCTTAAATAGATTTATGCTTTTCGCCTTTTTGTTTATTTCAATTTTTTCAAGGATCACACCCATCTTCTCGTCATGACTTCTTTTGTGAAAAATTTCAATCTTTTCTGCTTTCTTAAAATCTTCAAATGCAGGGTAAACAGTATTGTTAAAAAAATAAGGCTTTAATTGTTTATTATCGACTTTATAAGCCACAACGGCATTCTTTAATTCATTAACTCGGTAATCATCACCGTAACTCTTAGCTTCCTTAAGAGCAAAATTCCTCTCAACTAACCATAAATTTTCTAAATTGATTTGATAACCACTACTGACATAATCCACCCTAATATTTGGATATTTATAGTTCCCAGCTGTGAATAACGGAATAGCTCCTCTATTCTCATAAACTTCCTTGAATGGCCCACTGTCAAACTTTGCATAGGCTTCATCTTTAAATAATTTATATATTCTATTTAGATCATCTGCCTTAATAAATAATTCATTGCCGTTATATGCGACTTCATAATCTGGGCATTTAAATTTATATTTCTTTTGATTAGAGGTAATAAAATCACCCAAAACAACTTCACGTGAAGAATTTGGAAATTCTGCAATGGTTTTATATTTGGCAAAAATATAAACTTTGTCATTCACACCAGATATTTCAATTTTAACATTGTTGCAATTTACTCCCTCAATTATTGGTAAATCTTCCCCATAAACAAAACTGTTAAATAATCCCAATACACCTATTAATAACATCTTTTTCATGATTTCACCGATTGTTATAAATTAAGAGTAATTTAACAAACCAATTACATTTTGTCATACCAAGTTAAATCAGGGCAGCCTTAACCACCCTGTGGGAAACCTTCCAAAACTTCCAGCATATCGACTTCGTCATCATCTGAGATGGTGATTGCTGGGCTTGTCTCTTCAATTCCAGCGAAAGCTTCTAAGATACGGCAAAGACGCTGTATTCCAATATGTGCGGGAGGGTTACTTTGCTGATATGCACTTAGTGCTCTCAATCTAGGCAGATCCATTTCATCACGAACATAGTCATAATCTTTACCCATGGTTAGCACTAAATGCGTGTACAGCTCCTCCCAGTTTATTCCCCCGAAGATTCACCTGCTGGTTTACCTGAACCTGTATATTCCAAACCTGAGGTCTTTGTTACTATTGATAATACCTCTTCCATGTTACCCATATCTAAGAGCTCATCAGAAACATATTCACGGGTAATATCTGGATAATTCCGCTTTAAACAAACATGAGCCATATCCACAATTACAGATGTCGGAACATTGTTTGAGCTTAATTGTTCTTGGAAACGCTCAATCGTACCCAATGGTGCCGGAGCAAAAATCCAAGTCTGGCCAGCAATTTCTTTACTATTACCACGCGGGTTTTCAACTTGCTTAAATTGCATTTGGTATTACTCCGATAAATCGATTTTGAAAACACGGTTAAGGTCATCAGCCATAGGCTGGAATTCAAACTCAGGAATGTCGTAATCGTCCTGTTTTGAACTAAACCCAAGCTTGTTACTGGTACAGCGGTAAAAATTCATCTGCATGAATTTACCCTTGTAATCCCGCTGAAGATCTAAGGCAAACTCAGGGGTATAGCCCATATCTAAGTTAGATACAGTGATTGACTTTCCACCTGCGACCGTTGCGGAATAACGGAAGCTAATAAAAACTATCTTCCCTACATCGGCAGTAGCAAATGTATACGCACCTGTTGCGTTATCCACGCTGTATTGCCCTGTCGTTGGTGCTGAAGCTACACGCTTAAGTGGAATTGCCTTCCCATCTGTAACACCCAAATCCTTTACAAAAGTGCCAGCATTAGGAACTACAGGTGTAACCAATCCACCCGCTAGAATAGTTTCACCATTAATTGTTTGGGATACTGTCTCGATTCCACCTTCAGCAACAACGCCACCGAAGAAAATAGAATTGAGTAATGTTCCGTTAATACGGCCGAACGATGCTTTACCTTTAATAGATCCTTTACCACGTGCAGCATCTACGGCGAACTGTCCACGACCAAAGAGTTCTTTTAAATCGAAACTAATGTCGACACCTACCGACTGCAATACCCCTACTTCTACAGGTGTGGGATTACTAATCGGCTGTCCATAAACATCTTGAATCGGTGTAGCAAAGATTTTGCCGGCACCAAATAAATATTGAGCCATTTATTTTGACCTCTCTAAAATGACAAAACCGCCATCGAGGCGGTCATAAAATGAATGTTTTGTTAATTGGTTGTGAGGATCCGGATAGGAATAATGGCAATCGCCTGATCATCCAGCATGTTTTCTACTGCTTCATATACTTCAACTGTGCCTTCGATCCAGCAATGTTCCACCAAACCACCCAAGGTTTGATATTCGCTAAATTCTGGATGGTCTGGCTGAATAGCTTCACGTACACGATCGATGAAAATATTCATCTGTGATGATGGGGGTTTAGCGCTATCGGCCTCATGGATATAGAGATAGACCTCGGCAGCAAGTTCAACTTTTGAATCTAAACCATGTACCGGCACTTCTTGCTGATTGCCTTGTGTAATAAACATGGCTGGGCGTTGTTCTGCTGTGACATGGTTAAAGTGACGTAAACGGCGACTAACCGTAATCAAACCTTCTACCCTTGTACTTAATCGATCAAACAATGCTTGATAGATTGCTTCACTATCCACCTGCTATACCTCGCTGAATTGCTGCATCAATATTTTTCGGCACAATCTTGGACACAATATCCAATGAATCACGCATGAATCGTAACTCTCTAAAACGAACATTCCTTGAATGAGCCTTAATATTGACTTGAACTGGAGATATAGGACGGCCAAAAGCTTGCTTAATTGTTCTTAGATGGGCTTTCACCCCCATAGAGCCATTTAAACCAAACTCATGAGCAAAAGCATAAGGCACTAGAGCGCCACCAGCTCCCACCGTCCCCTCTATCGAATCTTTATCCTCATCCACTTTAGATGAAACGGAACCACGCAAGCGGCCAGACTGTACATTAAGCCGTTGACCACTCAACATATCTTCCTGAACAATCCGCTGTAAGCGCAAAGTAAGAGCGTTAATCGTGCGTCTTACTTCAAACCTAATGCGATCATTCATCTCATCAAAGTTGACTCGAGTCTCAACACGATTATCACTCATGGCCTATTACTCTTTAGCAGAGGCCGCCGATTTCTTTGGCTCAACCACATCAATGTAACGCTCAAAACCTAGAGGCTTTAACATATTAATAATGTCGTCCTCAGATTCTAAAACACCATTTTTGATATCTAGGTTTTGACCTGCAATAACGATTTTTGATGGCTTATAGCCTTCGGGTGCCTGATATTTAAAAGGCATGGGAATCTCCTATACGACAAAAGAACCAACACCTAAGCGATTAGGGTTTGTGCCTTCATCATCAATTGGAATTGAATTTTTTAAAGCAAGATAGCGCTGACCATACATACTTAGATCATAGAAAGCTTCTTTCGATGATCTGGAATAACTCACGCTTTGACCCGCAATTGTCATACTCGAGGCGGTACCAAAAGCGGCACCATTGCCGCTTGCGGTACCTACTTTAAGAATATGTGCTGCATATAGACCTACAGCACGTTCCTTTAATGCCCCGAACTCAATTTGAGACACAACTAAATTCGCTTCTTCTAAGGCATCCTGAATTTTTGCATCAGATAAATTGACTAAGGCTGTATCAGTCGCGAACTTCTCGCGAAACGTTTGTACGTCCATAGGCCCGCCTTATTCCTTAGCTTGAGCTAACTTAGCTTGTAACTGCTCAAGTGTTTCATCTTCACTGAAGGTTACTTCAAGCGCTGCAAGTTCAGCTTTCACTGTGGCCAAAGCTGCTTCATCTGCTGCCTTAGCGGCGTCATTGGCTGCATCTGTTTGCTTACCTCCTTTGCCACTAGTTTTACCCGCGGCTTTTGGCTCATCATCTGGAATTTCCTGAATATCAAGATCACCAGATTCAACAAGATGCTTGGCAAATTTATTCTTTTGCAGTTCCTTATGCTGAGCTGCTTCAAGCGCAACGGCGATTCCTGCTGGCAAAGTTGCTACACCTGCAAAAACAAAAGCGGCATTAGAGCCGCTGTATGTGTATGAATATTTAGCCATGTGGTTTTAATCCTTATGCATGGTCAAAGTAACGAAGCGAATCAACACGCTTCAGCCAAACGCCTTGGTATTTGTAGTGACCTGGCACAAGCACATCTAAGCCCTTTGGTTGCGCTGTCAAGAATTCAACGCTGTTACCTTTAAACTGGATGCATGACGGATCACGACGATAGATGATGGAGCGGTCAGCACCAGCTGTACCTTTGCCATTACCACGACCAGAACCACGGATGGTTAATGGTTTGCCTTGAGTAGCGAAAATATTCTTTTCTGTTACCCAGTCAAGGAAAGTCTTACCACCCGAGTCAGCGACAATACGGTTAGCAAGATTCGAATATTGATTCGATGCAAGGATGTAGGTATCAGGTTCAATCGATGCATCACCATCAAACTGATTTGTTGCATCTGCAAGCGATTTATTGAAGTCCGAAAGGACCTGTTCGATTGTTGCAGTAGCCCAGTTGTATTGCGCCGTCACTACCGTTACGCCAGTCTGGTTGAGGAAGCCGTTTACCTGAGTGAGCTGACCACTTGCATTGGCTGTGGTGTAGCCATACCAAGCCACATTCGACATGTGTTTTTCAGCAGCCAAGTTTGCAGCCTGAACTTTGTCAGCTTCAAGTGCAAGGTTCATTGCCTGAGCTGTCGCCAACTCTACAATGGAATATTGGTAACCAATCGTGCCGACTTTCACAGGTAACTGCACAGTGTCATATTCCACTTCTGCAAGAGGGATATCATCACCAGTGCCTGAATGGTCCTTACCAATACCAACACCTTTTTTACGTGACAGGATTTCACCACCCCCAAATGCAGCCTGCACATTGGTTACCGGAATGAATTTGGCATAGTCCAGAACTTGTTGAAGCTGTGGAGTGATTTCGTTTTGCTCTTCAATCTTAATGAAAAGCTGTGCCAATGCATCCATATTGAATGCATCACCTACCTGTGCCTGAATGGCGTATGAAATCGGCGTTAAGCGTGCTTTCATTTTTACTAATTTGCTCATGTTCTATTACGCTCCACGAAGATTAAGAAGGGCCAAACCATCTGCACCAGTTACAGATTCCCATACTGCACCTGGTAGTAATGTTCCGTCAGTAGCGGCATTTGAAAGTGAACCCAACGGCGCTGCTGTGGTACCGTTTGCAGTTTTCACATAAACAGCAGCAGTAATGTCTGTGATTGGTGCAGTAGGTTTAACCCAAATCGCACCTTCAAACATTACTGGCAATATGTCAGCAGCCTTATAAGCTTCTTTCCCAGCCGATGTTTTGCCAGTCTTGCCCACGCCGTGTCGTACAACCACACCAAAACGGGTTGGTGTAGCACCAGTAACTGCCGTTACAGATTTGCCATCAGTCGTGCGTACCACCACATCGCCGTCATTGACTAAAGTTGTGCCTGAAAGCGGTAATGACAGTACAACTTCTTTGGCAGTTAAACGGCCACGCTGACCAACTACCGCATTTAATTGCTGAACCATGGTTCAAGTCCCCCTTAGATTGTTTTATATGCAGCAGACTTGTCATAACCCTTATTTTCTTTAGGGTCCTGATTGTTGGTTTGCTGTTGTTGCTGGTGATTAAGCGCATCGCCAACCGGATTAGATGGGTGTGTTCCCTTCACAGCAGACAATGCGCGGAAAGTTGTGTCGATCTGATCAGGTTTAGCATCGCCTACCGATACGCTGCCCAATAAAGCAGTTACCAACGCATCACCCGCTTTAGCCGCAATTACATCGCGCTTGATTTGCTCACATGTGCAGCCTTCGGTTTTAACTGTTGGCACCAATGCTTTAGCATCGGCAATTACAGCGGTACGTTCAGCAGCAGCTTGTTCAAGCTTTTCAGGCGTCATCTGGTTCTTTTCCAGATCACCGACTTTCTGCTCAAGAGTTGTTTTATCGGTATGCAATTGATCTACGACTGCTTGAACGGCGTTAAGTTCATCACCGATCGAAAATTGCTTATCCCCGACTTTAAGCTTTGCAGCTTTTAAACTTTCGAGCTGCTCTTGTTGCTGCTTTAATGCATCCGCCAAGGGCTTGTTATCGCCAATGTCAAAACGAATACCGTTTACACTTACTTCCATTGTTTTCCCCTTTGGAGTTTGCTTTTCGTCACCGATGCGGCAATCACCACCACAGCGCCCGTATTTAACAAGTGCTACGTGATTGCCAATAAAGTTAATAAATTTTGCTTGGTACACCGTGCCATCTGGCGCCGTGCCCTGTTCTAAAACTAATGTGGCTGCATAACCAAGCGACATTTCTAATCGCTCATTGTTTTGGATTAAATCAATGCTGTCTTTATCTTTAATGAGCAAGTCGCCCACTAGATATTCGCCTTCTTGGCGGACGTTCTCACAATAGCCAATGTGATAGTCCTTCCAGTTGGCTGCATTAATTTCATTCTTGGGTGGGTGATAATCTGTAGCATCAGCACCATCCCAACTTTTAATCGCAGCCGGCTTAAAAAGCTCTTCAGCAGGTGTGTAGACGTTAATCGTCTGATCTGCTGAAAAGCCTTCTAAGTTTGGGAACTCATACGCATAATACTGACGTACCTGAGGTGCTTTTCCCAAGCGAACATTTACACATTTCAAATAACCTTCTGGGGTAAATGAGCGTGTGGATTCACTCGGAGCAAAGTCACCTACCTTGAAGCGGTAAATGTTTTTCATAAATTGCGCTCAATAAAAAACCCACCAGATGGTGGGTTAAAAATTCATTTTTAAGTTTCAGAAGGTCCAATAAATTCTTTCATTCAAAATTTATTGTAAATCTATGACCCGTTTCCTTAATTAAATACACAAATCTTTGATTAGCAGCATCCATTTGTAAGCCGATAGTTGCTACTTCAGTAGTTCTTTTCTGAGGATCAGCTTCTACTATTTGGTCTATATTTGAAACAATTCTATTAAAATCATTTTCGAAATTAATTAAGACTTGTTGAACATTAATAATTGCCTGAACTGGAGAACCACTAGAAACAACACCTAAACCAGGAGGATAATATTCAGTACCATCTTGAACTCTGACTGCGACGTTGTAACCTTTACTTCTCAAAATACGATATTGTTCTTCCGTTAATGGCTCACCATTCGAGTCACATTTAAATTTCATAAGAATATTGGGCCAATTCGTATGAATAGTTTCAATGATATCTAAATCACACCAATCACCATGTGAAAAAAATCCAACAATATGTGCTTCAGAATTAGAAAAATGTATAAATAATAAATCCGAAGTTCTGGATACAAACCCATCACTCTCCAATGTTTCTCCTAAATGAAAGTGCTGAATTCGCCAATGAGATAACATGTCATCATCATAATCTAGCCTTTTAAGATTTCGACTTTGATATTTGTTTAGCGGATTACCAGCTTTTATATCTGAAACTATTTTTCTATATGCAGATAAATGCTCTGAAGGAATAACAAAATTTGGTGGTTCAATTACTTCTCTAGGATGTGCATCAATAATTCTGTATTTATAACGATGATATAAATGCATTGGATTATTATTAACTGCCCTATAATTTCCAAATTCACTAATTAACTTTTGATGACAATAGGCCTCATAGTCTTTTGGAATTTCGTTTTTAACTTCCACATTCACCCCCTGAGTAAATTAAATCGATTAAGTCTATATTTCTATGGATTAAAATCTCATAAATTACTTAAGTTAATCAATTAAAATATCCTCATAATTAGGCAATGCCGTGCACCGACATCGGATAGGCTGACCGGGATGTCCACCATCTGGCGGTGAATCCCATCTGAAAGTCTTGCCCTGCTTATGTTGGTGATCTGGCCTCACACGCTCATCTTTCGCCGTTTGCCATGTATATGTCTCAACACCCATTGAAAGCTGTCTGGCTTGGTTAATTTGGCCGTTAATCTTACCCATCTGATCACTAGCAATAAGACGTGCACGATAATCAGTAGATAACCCTAACTGCTTAATTGCTTTGGCCAACTCTTCATTCGTTTGTCCAGTCTGCAAGGCATTGGTGATTAGCACTTCGAGCTTATCGGCGTATTGCTGCGGAATAGACTTAATCAAACTGACATTAGCGGTAATATTTAGATCTACTTCATCCTGAATATCAGCAGCTCGATAAAACGGCGTAAGATCCACACCAATAATTGATTTGGTGTGCTCTGCAATTTGCTTGTCAACTTCCTTTTGGGTGTCAGTCACAACTTTTGTGGCCAAAGGTCGGGAAATCTCAACAACATATTTTGTGAGCTTTTCCCTAAACGCCGTCATCATGTCAGAGAACCAAGCATCACCTATGTTTTGGCCTACCGTCGGAATAACTAATTCCTTTGCTTGTTCCTGACAATATCTAGATATAGCCAGTAATTGCCGTGTGTAGTAAAGCTCTACACGACGATTTACATGTACTGCTCTAGGCTTAGACGCTTTTCGCCCTTTCTTCCGTTTCTTAGCTTGCTGGAGGTGGGGTTTTAGGATCTGTATTATCGTCGTCATTAGGCTTCACCATTGTCTCAAGCTCTTTGATGTGATCTTCATCAATCACTGAATAAACACCGTCAATGAGTAACTGACGCGCTATCTGAGGTTCCGTAATGACACCCATCTGAAGATATTTATCGTCACGTTCTGCGTTAGCTTTCTCAACCTCAGCACGAACCTTAGCGTCCAATTGCCATAGCGGATTAAATACAACGTCTAAACTTGGAATCTGACGACCAAATGTAGCTTGGCAAATTACTCTTAAAAGCTTCAACATGAATGGCTTTAATGACCAAGTCTGCTTGGTTGATATAGTGTCGTAATAGTTCCGAGTGTCATGCTCACCTGTGGCATTCATACCCGCAGGTGATTGACCGAATAAAACCGTATATGGCATTTCGGCCGCTCCAGAAGTTTGAATCGAATATTCACGCATAAGGTCAGGTAAACCACCAAAGCTATAAGATTTAGAGTCGTACTCCTCCTCTTTATCCAAAACGATCATGCCGTTTAGACCTTTAAGCAATCCAACACTAAGAAAGCGTTCTGCTACACCTTTTAGATCCTCTTTGATCTTATCAACCAAATGCGGTGTTCTAATTACATCAATTTTTGATTCATGGACTAAACTAGCAGTGGCTTTCTTAACTGCCGCATGATCAAGCAGATCCTCATAAACTTCCTGTAAAACACTTACAGGCTCTTCATTGACCACATCTGCATGCCCAAATTTAATTAAGCGTGTGTGGTGGATCCGTTGGTTAGATTTGCCATCGAGTTTAAGCTTGTAAAATTCAGGTTGCTTTAGAAGCCCGCAAGCCTCATTTGGTGGCAAGTACTTTGAAGTATCGGCTTCAATCTGCTTTTTCTTGAGTACCGTGAAAAACTCTAAACGACCAACACCCAGTTTATTTAGATCGAATGGTTGATCCAAGTTGCCACCGTCCACCGTACCTAGAAGCACATAGCAAACGCCATATAAGCGAGAAAGGATCAAGCTAGATAAGAGGACCCCATCTAAATTAAAAGCCTTACACGCCTCTTTAAGCTTCTCTAATTCATTATCCTGAATCCCTTCATAGAACCACCCAGCTCGGAGCATGTCGCTTGCTGGTCGATTCACAATGCGTTTGGCTAACCAGTGTTGATACACCGCCTCTAATTGCTCATCAGGAATAACTTTCTTAACGAATGTACCGTGTGAAGCTTTGTCACGTTCGGTACCAAGATTTGAGACAAAGTTTGTATATGCCCCTGCATCGCCAATTGCATCGGACTTTTTATCTTCAGCCATAATTTCCTCTAATCAAATACAGTTGGCTTGCTTGCTAATGAATCGTTAATTGCATCAATGGTCGGATCCCACTGGTCATCATGGTCATGTGACCAATCAGCAGTGAGCCCTTCAATCTCTTCAACGTAGTTCAATAGCCATGGTGCTTCTGCTGGTAATAAGACTCGGCCATCTTCAACATAAAGAATTACATCCATAGTCCTCGATAGCTTGTCATCGCCACGCTGAATAGCCCGAATAGGTAATGTTGTTTCTTTAGCAATGGTTTGAATTAATCCGGTACCACTCGCCTTATCCTCTACAGCCATATACCGAAGCTTGCCGATTTGGGTATTGCCATCTTTGTGTTTTTTAATGAAGTCCTTAGCAACTTTTAATAGCGCTGGCGCTTCCCATTTGCCACGCTTCACATCGATGATATAAAGATTATTGTCATAGCCAAGGCCAGCACATATGAATGCTGAATAGTCGTTATGCTTCTTGACCTTCTGTGCTGTATCAGCCCATATTCCGCGCCACTTAAGAACAGGTAATTCAAGATATCGCGGGAACCATTCAGATTTAACAAGATCACCACCGAGCTTTTTAGGTTCTTGCTGATATTGGCTTGCAAACGTGTAACGAGATACCGTAGCGCCATCTTTGTCTTGACCACCCTTTTCGAGCTGTAATAAAGATTGCAATGATTCTTTTAAGGGCCAATAGCTTTGACGGCCTTTGGCATCTCGCTCAACATCACGTGGAATTTTGCTCTGTATTTTTTCGGGTAACTTACTGATGTACTCATCGTCAATAAGTGCTGGGATGCTAATTTGATCCCATGCACCAGGCACATTACCCGTTAGCACAAAGTTAGTCGGATCCTCAACGTGCAAACGCTGCATGATCAGAATAATGGGGGTATCAGATTTAGCTTTACGTGAGTTGACCGTGTTTAGAATCTTACGGTTAGCTTTACGTCTAGCGGTCTGGCTAAATGCATCCTCAGGCTTTAATGGGTCATCCAGAATAATCGCACCGGTAAACCCTTCATTCGCTAATGTACCGGCACGGCGACCAGTGACCTGCCCACCCATGGATGCAGAATAAACATGACCAGCGTCATAACCATCGACCGTAGTTTTCCAACTCGATTTAGCATCGGTACTGGTAGAAATCTTTACTGGCCATAAATTCTGAAAGTCTTCGGACTTAACAATATTTCTTGCTGTTGCTGATACATCCTCTACAAGGGATTGTGAGAAAGACAAATACAAAAAGCGTGAACGCGCATTACGCGCTATGCCACGAGCAATAAGGTTTGTTAATAATTCAGTTTTACCGCTACCCGGTGGAACGTTAATTACTAAGTTTTTAACCTTTCCAGCAATCACCTCGTCAATCTTGTCGGCAATATATTCATGATGCCAATTGACCGAAAACTTAAAACCCATACGTGGTAAGAAAAAAGCACGTGTGAAAAATAAATGTTCTTTCTCACACTTAATCCGCTTAGCTTTGGTTTTAACAGGATCAATATTCGTTCTCGAGTTCATCTATCGCCTGCCTTACCTGCTCATCGGTAGCAGTCACATAGGTAATATTTTCGCTTTGTAATGGACCACCGCCAGCGCCAGTTACTTCTTTTCGATTGGTATAAAGTCCACCAACCTCTTTTGCTGCCTGCTCTAATAAGCTCGGCACAATGACAGGGTTCTCTTTGAACTGTTCAAGGTCGATGAATCGTTGTAATCGCTTAAGGCGGTATGCAATGTTAGCTATAGGAATTGCACTCAGGTTATCGTTCATTTCCTTGCGAACTCTGTAGAACTCAGTTTTAAATTCTTCGCTTAGGTCTTGCCCTGTTTTCTTAGTCGGGTCGTATGCTTCACACTGCTGTTTAGTGACGGTAATACCAAATTCTTCTTGGACGCCCTTCGCTGTTTCAGAGGGTGTCTCATAGGTAGCAAGTGACCGTACTATATAGAGTTTTACCCGTTTATTTAGCCTTGCCATTTTTCTCTATCGTCCAAGTACGTCCAAGTAGAGTGGCAAAAAAATTTAAACCACCTTCAAGTTACAAGTGCCACAAGCGTAATGAACATCAGCACGTGACAGCTGCGGTCTTTTATTAGCTGCTTCAACCATCCGCATAACATCCTCACTGGCACCATAACGGCGAACAACGCCTGTAAATTCTTCAACATCGTGACCTTGTATTGCTAACTTTGGCATGCCTGTTTCTCTATTGAAGGCAGGTGTACCGTATTTATCTTTCATCTGTGCAATATGATAAAGCTCGTGTTCTACTAAGGCACAAAAATTCACATCACCCGCTATACGTGAATATGAAGCATCAAAAGTAATCAGATATTCAGGGACATATTCGAACCATTGGATATATTGTTCTTCTTGTCGTTCTTTCTTCCAGCCACCAGCATTAATCATGACTTTTTCAGTAGTACCAATGACCTGACGACCTTGCTTTTTAAAGCCTGATCTAGCCCACATCACAGCAATATCAGGATATCGAAATGAACGTAAGTGCATGTGGTCAACGTTAAATAATTTTGATTTTGGATCTAGAAATACTTTGCCTATCCATTCCCACATTTCAGGTGCTGGAGCAAAGTTAGGAGTACCTATTTCAAAAATCCATTCTGGAGGCATTGGCCGAATTGGTACATGAAAACTAACTTCGTTATTCATATTTCACCCATTAAAAAACCCACCGAAGTGGGTTCATTTATCAGATTCTCAATAAAAAATTAAAACAGTTAACAACCAACATTACATTGTTTATATTTATCTAAAGCTCGCTCCCTACAAGTATCACCACCACCTCCATTAGAGCATTGCTTTATCTCTTCTTGATAGGTTTTATAACAATCACTACAACTTCCAGCTAAAGCTAAAGTGGATAAAGTTGCTACAGCAAATGTTAAAAGTATTTTTTTCATTTTTTCATACCTTTTTTGATTATTGTCTTATTAATATAAACCTTTAAAAGTACGATGGCATAATTTTTTTCAAAAATAATATATATTTATCTTAATTAATTATAAAAAATAAAAAGCCCCGCCAATAATCGATATTTAGCGAGGCTTCAAGTGCCGGAAAACGATAAAACTAACTTTTAGATGATCGAAGAATCTCTAATACTTTGTTTGTTAGATCATGAAGATCAACGCCGTGAGGATGCCAGAACTGATACATAACATTATCGCGATTGTAAATTTGCAAGTAATATGTTGATGTGAAGCTTGGGTCAATTTCTGATGCTTTAAATATCTTCACATCCTTTTCAAGTTCTTGACCATCCAATTCACCGCCAACACAAAGCGTCATTTTATTTACCAGTTTTAATTCAGACTGGACTATAACACAAATGAAAGTCGTAAAAAGAAAGTTGTAGATACCTTAAAAGTTTTCAGTTTTTTCTTTTAAAAGGTTCATAACATTATTTTTAAATTTATTAATTGATTCCTGTAGATCGATATATTCTTTAGTATTTGGCAAAATTGGTTGTCTTTTAGTATGATGATTTATCGACATCGTTCCTACCAGATCATTAATTTCTTTCATGTTTTTAAATATTTCAGTCGCAATTGGCTCCAAACCTACAATCAAAGTTTCAAGTTTAAAAGTTACTGAGCCAAGATCAACAGTAGTATTTGATATTTTCTCTAGTGACTTTTTATAATTTTCATCAATCATAGTTGAATTATTAGTAGAGGGATTTGCAATTACAAATGTCTGTACTAAATTAATTTGTCCTCTTACGATTAATAAATATTCAATACTAGCTTCTCTAACATCATTTAGCCATTTTTTACGAATTTCGATTTTAAATCTGTAATCCTCTAAATTAGCATCAGTTTGCTTTTTTAATAAGGCTTTTATTTCTTCAAGTTCTTTATCATTTTCTATTTTTAGATCACTTTTAAAACTTTCTAAAGACATATCATATTCATGCTTAATACTGTTTTTTAGGCGCTCTAAAAACCAATTTCTGACCATAAACACTACTAACCCTAAAGTTAATGATGGAGCTAGCGTAAAACCTAGAAATTGTAAAATATTCATTTTTGTTCCAAGTATCAAAATCATCTCTACCTATTGGAAACAAAAAAGCCCACCAAATGATGAGCTATTTAAAATTTGGCGCAGGGGTTTTGGGGGATACCTACAGCACATGGCTACACATAAAGTTCTCAATTTACTCAGTCATAAGCGTGGTTGATGTACCCTGCATCACACCCAAAACACCCAACGCATACATACAAATACTTTTCAATTTGTTATTCATTTTAAATCCCCCATAATTTTAAAAATTTTACGAATAGACTTTAAACTTCCAATCCATCCTGCGAGGTACATCAAAACTTCAAGCACTGAGTAAATATCAAACCCCACATGAGTAGGAGCAGGTGTCAAAACCAGCTTCCCGACGTAGAGTTCTTAAAATACTATGTGAATTACTATAACTTCATCCACTATGGCACAAATATGCCATATCATGTCTAGACAGTCAATCTTCTATCAAATAATCTCGAAATCCAATTATTTTCAATATTTGTTGAATTATTTTTAAATCCTCATTAGCTGAAGAAATATTATTTGGGTAATAATATAAAGTAGTTCGTTTTTCAGTTTCTCCAATACTTCTTACCTCACCAAAAACATCAAAATATTTTTCAATTTTCTTAATATCACTTTTACTCAGTTTTCTGAAGCGCACAGGAATTTTCATAGTTAAACTCAGTTTTTTAATCTTTTATCATGTCCTGCTAAATAAAATCTAGCGCAACTTACCATAATCGCAGCTTGTGCTTTAGACTGGTTTGTTTCTTGGGCAACTTTAACTAAACCTTTATTTTCAACCTTATTTTTAATTAAGCAGATTAGTGCAAATTTAGTGGTGAAATCTGTGTTCACTGAGTTCAATAAACTACGTAATAAAGACTGCACTTGATCGGCTTCAAAATCATTAATCTCACATCGAATATATGATTTTCCCTTAGAAAGTTCTTTATCCGCTTCACGCATCAACCAGTAAATTTGATTGATATGAAGTCCGTCCGGTAGATCACCGCCTTTCATTCTAACTGTTTCACACCAAGCGCCAAACTGCTCTAACCAACCATCAATAGTATATTTTGACCAGTCCATTTGTTGTGTTTTTAAAGCTGCACTCATTTCTCACCCACCAATTGCTCAATTTGTTTAATCGCCACGCCTGCTTTAACTTGCTCTGTACTGAACCGTAAAACTGTAAAACCCATGGTTGCTGTGGAGTTGTATTTCTCCATATCCCCGATGTAACCTTTGCCTCTTGTGTGACGTCCACCACCTGCCATCCAGATACCGCCCTCTACTTCCACCAGAATCTTTGTGCCGGTAATCAGAAAATCTGCTCTCCATTTACGTTTTGGATGGAATTTATATTCCTGCTCAAAATCAATTTTGCAGGCTTTAAGATGTGTTGCTAACAAAATCTCCCCTACACTTGGTTCACGTGTTTGCTTTGCTGAACGGCGCTTTTTACTTTTCTGAATAGGAAATATTTCACGGTATTCAGCAAGGCTCATTGATGTCATGCAGCCCCCTTTCCAGTGAAACCAACTTGAATGAGGTATGGCATTAATTTTTGTTGTTGCTCAGGATCTGCAAGCTTTACAGCGATACGTGCGGCTAGTTGTTCATAGGACTCGTTTCCTTCCGCATATTTACTTGCGAATTCAGGAAGCACAGAAAGTTTTTGAGCGAAGGAGTAAATCTGTTTAGAACTAAGTGTGTTTGATTCCCCCTGCGGGACTCGAACCTGTGTACCAACGTTATGATTCTTTGATTGTTCACGTGCTTGGTATTTGCCACATGCGTTGATTAACCAATCTGCAAAGTGATAATTCATGAGTTCATCACAAAGATTCTTCTGAGCGTTGTAGAGTTCAAATGCTCGTAACTCACGATCGAACCAAGTTGCGTTTTTGATCTGCTCGTAAGTTTCCTGATCAGTTGCCAAAAGAATTTCTTCACCAAGTTTTTTTAAACTCAACCATGTTTTTTTATTTTTAGATTCTATTGATAGATTCTTTGAAAGATTCCGTGTCCCAACGTTGGGACTGTTTAACGGAATTGTTGGGACTCTTTCATGGAATTGTTGGAACTGTTCCGTTGTTGGAACTGTTCCATTGTTGGGACTGTTTATTTCGTCATTTTCAGTGTCAAAGTGTACCCTTGTTGGTACTGTTTCTCTGCCTTTAACTCCGATCAAAAGATAAACTTTTACCTGTTTAGTTCTACCTTCACGCTTACCTGTATCGATAATAAATCCGTCCTCAATTAGCTCATCAATAATTTTTAAAACGGTCTTACGGTCCATCTCTGTGTCTTCCACTAAACGAGCAATACTTGGATAACACTCATGTGTTTCACCAGCTCTATCAGCCAACGAAAGAAGGACTAATTTTTTAAGTGGCTTTAATGCGCCACCCGCCTTTTGTTTTTGACGGGTTTTCCAAGCCCAAACTGTTGCATCTAAGCTCATAGGCCTTCCCCTAAATATTCATATGCGCTTGTAGCCACAATTGAAACTTGTCCATTTCCAATGGCTTTAAGTCGGTCCACCCGATTGGCCACCCCATCAGCCACTCGACCCAGTTCGGGTTCAATCGCCCACCATTCCCACCCTCTGGCGAAACTGCTGTATTGAGACGGATCTGACGACCCTTCGCTTTGCGCTCGGCTAAGGACTCGTTGCTCCACTTGTTTGCATCGCTCGCAGTCGGGGTTGGAAAGTTTATGACCGCACCCGGTAAACCGTTTCTCGGATGAGAACTTATATTTCCACGCTTGTTCCAATCGGATGCTTTTGGGGTTGGCCACATCTTTACAGTTGATTCCAGACAAGGGCTTTTCCTGCTCCGCTCGGATGGACAATCCATTCTCTTCGCATCCGATGCTTTGGGAGTAGGCAACAATCCAGATTCGGTCACGGATATGGGGCGCTCCAAAGTTAGATGCTGAAAAACGTGCCCATTTCGCGTCATACCCCATTTTGGCAAGGTCACTGATGACTCTTGTAAGTCCTCTGGAAACAAGCATTGGTGAGTTTTCCACGAACACGTATCGAGGTCGAACTTCACTGATAATTCGTGCCATTTCTGACCAAAGCCCAGAGCGTTCACCTTCGATTCCTGCACCTTTTCCTGCTGACGAAATGTCTTGGCACGGAAAGCCGCCAGATATAACGTCAACAATTCCTCGCCATGGTTTTCCGTCAAAAGATGTAATGTCAGACCAAATTGGGAAAGCTTCGAGAATTCCATCATTCTGTCGTTGCGCCAAAACTTGTGCGGCGTAGGCATCACGTTCAACTGCGCAGACTGTGCGCCATCCCAAGAGGTAAGATGCGAGTACTCCGCCACCAGCGCCTGCGAAAAGAGCCAACTCATTCATCTATCCTCCTCTTCATTCATCTGAATGAAAGTGCTACCTAAGTAACGGATCCTTTTAGCCCGATATAAACTTGAGATAATTTGCCCAGCATGGAAAATTGGCATTCTGTGCTGCACAGAAAGTGCATGCATAAACTCATCACGTTTTACTGCTGCATTATTTTCATCACGTTTTTGGTCTCGCAAATTCTGCTTACGTACTTCAAGCAATCCTTCTAAAGTTCTAAGAGCTGGTTCATACCACGATTGAATAATTTGCTGACGCTTCTGCTCTTGCAGATTGTCTTTATTCGTTTGATTTGGTAAATTAGTTTGCATATTCATTGACCTCAAAATTAATGAATCCATAACCACTCCTGTTCGCGCAGGTAGTGGTTTTTTAATATCCGAGCTTTTCTTTTTGCCCACTGATTTCGTCATGAAATAAGTCATCTACCGTTTCAATACGATTCATCCAACTTTTGGACATTACTAAAAGTGCAGCAACTCTTTCTTTATCAATACTTTGATAATCCTTAGGTACAACCTTCAATCCAAGTAAACTCAATAGCTCGCAAAACATTTCAATTTCATTCAAGCCATTGTTTTTCTTGTCAGTTTTAAGCCGAGTTATAGTGCTTGGATCTACACCTAGTTGCTCAGCAATCTCTTTTTGATTGCCCATATCAAGACCATGCAATATGCGAGAAACGTCATTTCTGGCACTTGCAGATAGTTCGACTGATAATTTGCTCATGGTTATTCCTAAGCGGTTAATGTTCCAAGGTTTTTGTTTAAACCCATTTGAGGGCGTAGTTCTATCCAGATATCTTGATAACTATCTGGGAAAAGTTCTTTTCTGGTGGTCAACCCAAGATCTTCGGCAATTACTGCAAGTCTAATTTTTCTATCTAGGGGTATAGCTTTCCATCCACTTACAGATGAAGGAGCAATACCCAGAAGTCTTGCTACCGCTGTGACACCACCCAATACATCAATAAGTTGTGCGTCATTCATAACGTGCTCCTAATTTTCCACCAATTATTAGGTATTCCTTATATTAAATCAATAGGAATACCTAATTTAATTTATGTTAGGATTTCCTAATATTGTAAGGATGGTTTTATGAATACTCTTGCTGAACGCCTTAGATACGCTATGGAAGTTTTACCGCCTAAGAAAATCAAAGGTGTTGATCTTGCTCGCGCTGTTGGAGTTAAACCCCCATCAGTAAGTGACTGGCTATCGGGTAAATCTAAGAGCATGGAGGGAGAAAACCTTCTGCGCACAGCAAAGTATTTGAATGTAAGTGCTACCTGGTTGGCTACAGGTGTAGGAGAGCCAATTGAGGAACAGGATAAAAATAAAAAAAATCCTGTAAATAGTGATAGTGGAGATCAATTCAAAGTTATTGATATCGAAGCTTTCAAAAAGAAGTACAACATTTCCGAGTCAGATGAAGCAGTACTATTCTCAAATATTATTGAAAAGCCATTCACCCCAACTTTAAAGCGATGGGTTCCAGTAAAAGCTTATTCAAAGATGGGGATGGATGGATACTTCGTTGACATGGGTTTTGAAGGAAATGGCGGTGATGGTTATATTCCCACTCATACAGCTGGTACAAAAGCATATGCAGTAAAAGGAACTGGTGATTCAATGTTTCCTGCTATTCGTAATGGCTGGTATGTAGTATGTGATCCTGATGCAGAACTGGTGCCTATGGAGTTTGTTCAGGTTTGCCTTAAAGATGGGCGATGCACAATTAAAGAGTTTATTGGTATTCAAAACGATGTATTAAGCTTAATAGCAGTGAATGGTGGTGAACGTCTCACATTTAATATGAATGAGGTTGAAAGCATTACAGCTATCACAGACATTGTGCCACCTAGTCAACATAAAAATGAACACCCCAATGGCTACTATAATGATTGATGGATTTTTCCACTCTAAATTCCAACAAAATCAACATGTCAATAATTGTGGTTGTGGTAGCTCATAATTGATTATTTAAGTATTAAATTCCAAGGAAAACTAATGATCGCAACACTTAATAAATCCAAAACTACACTAACGATTAATCGTCAAGAGTTTAAATTGGCCTTAGGTAAAATTGGTGCAGGAATTGATAAACAAATTGCCTCTCTTAAGAAAGCCAAGCAAAACTATGACGCTTCTGAAATAGCACGCGAGGTTATTAACGAAGCCAATATTTTTGAAGCTATTATTGAAGGTTTTAACGAAGCTGAAGAAACTAATCTAAAGCTAGCCGATATAACCAATCTTGAAGTAGCTCAAGAATGGATTGATGAGTTTTTGGAAAAGTATTCTGGGTTATGATGCGATTGAGATAGTGAAGCAATGAAAGAAATGATCTTCAAAAACACATACAAAAATCCTTTTACTATTATTTGTATTTATTAGATTTAATCACCACCCTAATTAACATAATTATTGATCAAAATATGAAAAAAATTGAAGTTAATTCCCGCAATATCAGCCATGTTCTTTACCAACACTTCTTATTGACAGTAGTGCTTAGAACTGGTGAAAGGTTTATTTATAGACTTCTTGAAGCAAGCACATTTAAAGAATTTATTGATTCAGAAGACAAAGATAAATTTTATAGAAGCCATATTGAAGCTAATAAGAAATTTAAGCGGATTCAGCTTTTTGTGTAATTGAAACCACGAACAGACACAGTCTTTTTCAACCCACCCTCATGGTGGGTTTTCTTTTGTCTATAAAATCCTAAAAATTAGGTTTATCTAATTTTATTAGGAATACCTATTGACATATTAATTAGGTTTACCTAATATTTATCTCACAGACAACAAAAAAGCACACCGACTCTCTGACCTTTCGATGTGCTTTGCAAACTTTGCGAGATAAGTATGAAACAAAACACTATCCCTAGTCAAACGACTGCACGCTTATATCAACACCCAACTGTTGAAGAACAGCGCCCTTCTCGTTTTGCCACTTTCAAAGCTAATTCAATCGACTTTCTAAAGTTTATTGCCCTTTCATTCGTTCTTTGGGTGATTGCTGTAGCTGCAGCAACTTGGATGATGGGAGGCTAATCATGTCTAACTTCAAAAAGCATCCTGACGGCTATAAGTCTTATTTAGGTCTTGACCGCTTAACGAGCCTCTACTCCGTTCGCATCGGCTGGCTGGTATATGCATCAAATGCTAATGGCTCAGTGCTTTACAAAGTTAAGGACTCAATTAAAACGCCTTTAGACGTTGAAAAGTTCAAATCCGACTATCCAAAAGTGTGGGAAGTACTCACTCAAGAAATTGATTTTCAGCGTAGAAAGCAGCTCGCTATAAAGCTACTTGAAACAAATATCTCTTCACATGACCGCAAAACGTATAAGCAAAAACGCGGCTTTACTGGTTCAAGATAAGGATAAGAAAAATGACAGTTTTCTTTAAAAAAGCAGAACGTAAAAATGCGAAATTGCGTTTAGCAATTGCAGGGCCTACTGGCTCAGGTAAAACCTTTACTGCGCTATTACTAGCTAAAGGTATAGGTGGTCGTATTGCTGTCGCTGACACTGAAAATAGTAGCGCCGAACTTTATGAAGATTTGGTGGAATTTGAACATGCCAATATTCAACCTCCATACACACCTGAAAAATTCATTCAGGTAATTAAAGCTGCTGAGCAAGCAAATTTTGACACCCTTATTTTAGACAGTATTACTCATGAATGGTCTGGTGTTGGCGGTTGTCTTGAGATTGTTGACCAATTAGCTTCTAACTCATTTAAAGGTAACTCTTGGGGTGCATGGAGCCAAGTAACTCCCCGCCACCGAAAGTTCATTGATGCAATGTTGCAGTCAAGCATCAACATCATCGTGACCATGCGCTCAAAAATGGAAACCATACAGACCAACGATAACGGCAAAAAGAAAGTTGAAAAAGTTGGTATGAAGGCTGAACAGCGCGATGGTATTGAATATGAATTTACTACTGTTTTAGACCTAACACATGACAATGTTGCGATGGCAACTAAGGACCGTTCCCGCCTGTTCCTAGATCCTCGTCAATTGGGTGAACATGACGGCATTTTATTAAAACAATGGCTACTCTCAGGATCTGCTAATGCATGTATCAATGGAAATCAGTATTTAGAACTTGAGCATTTAATGCATCAAGCGGGAATTGATATTGAAAATTATTGTGCAAAGCGTGGTCTAAATAGTCTTCACGATGTGAAACAGCAAATATTTGAAGAGACGTGTGAAAGTATTAAAAAAATTATTCAACGTACTGAACAAGCTCAACAAGCAAATGAGCAGCAGCTCAAGGATCAGCAAGAAAAGACTTTAGAAACTGAGTACCAACTAGCTCTCAATCACATTGAAGTAGCTAAATCTATTAATGACTTAGATTACCCAGCTAAGTATTTCAAGGGTACTAAGTACGAACAAAACATTCTAAATGCATGCACAGCAAAAAAGGACATGGAGGGTTGGAGCGCTTAAGTACCTACATCTTTAGGTATGTTGCCAAACTACATGGCAACGGCACTCTAAGGGGTCGTATTGAAGCGACCTCTGCCCTCCACGCCAAACAACGTGTTATGCAGAGTAATGAGCTTATTAAAGATGCTCATATCTCTTTACTCAAGAATCAGGCTTCAGCACGTAAAAATGATTTTGAGGGAATAAAACAATGAAAGAAGCACTCTACGGAACAAATATTTTATGGTTTTTAATTTATGTGTATTGGTGAGGTAATCTAAATGAAATGTATTGATAAAAAAGCTGAGATTGAAAAGTTCAACGCTGCTAATGATGATGCAGAGTTTTCACCAGAATCTCTTGCGGCCATACTTGATGTGTCGACCTCTTGGCTGCAAAAAAAGCGTTGTGAAGGTGGTGGTATTCCATTTTCTAAAGTTCACTACAGAAAAATATTCTATAAAAAATCCGATGTGTTAGCCTATATAGAACGACATCGCATCCAATCAACATCACAAATGGCGGTTTAACCGCCTTTTTTATTGTAAAAATTTAGTAGGCAAACAATAGGCTAAAAACTCATAAAAATAGGCAAATTAAGAGAAATAGGCAGATAGTAGGCAAATAAAGTATATTATCGTATCATGACATAAGCTTTAATATTGTTTCAGGTATTTTCATTAAAATACAAAAACTTAAAAATGCTTTTCATGTACTTAAATATGATCTAATATCGTTTCGTGGTGCTATAAAATCATTTTTACCCGAGAACTCATCGGGTTCAGGGTAACGACACATGCAGCGGCATCTTCGGAGCATTTAGTTTTAACTTTAAGAAAAATTCAAAATATTTATTTTAATTTAGCTTTTCATACAGACCTTTCAGTCTAAAATTTTCTTTTTAAACATTAAATTGCAGCTTATATATTTAATTTATTCAACTCTCTCTAATTTTATTTTTATTAAGGCACTCTTCATACCAACCTGTTTGAAAATCTTCTATTGCTTTTCTTTTAAAGAAACCTGTTCTAAATACTTTGACAGAGTAAGCTGAATTAATTAAATCTTGATAAAGTTGTTTTGCTTTTGGATCTTCGAGACCATTCGCTATCTGTTGTAAGTCTTGAGATGGAACTTTTTGTTGACGTGCCTCCATGACAGTATAAGCAACTTTTTTCACCACATTACAAATCTCGGGATCACTTACGTTTTCGTCGGCATGACAACTTAAAGACAAAAAACCAAGAAGAAACAATTTAAACTTCATGACCCTACCTTATCTTTATAGTTTAAAACGAATGACAGAATTTAATTATTAAAAAAGAAATAGAAAATTTCTCACTATTTCTTTTTAAAAGATCACGCTGGATTAATTACGTAAAAATAAATAATAAGCCCACCCAATACGGTTGAAGCAATGGTTAAGTATGTACCGACTGTATTAAAACTCTGTAAGAATTTCAAGATTTCCATATCTAGAACCCCTAAATTAGCGACTATAAAAACAAAATGAAATTTATCATAACTCAATAATGCCAATCAATTCACATTTGTCGGATTTTTTGAGATTTAAAACATCAATTAGCTTATTGGTTACAACTAACCGCAAAGGCTTCTTTGTAGTAGTCAGTTGCACTCTTCAAATCTAACAATAATTTTTCTTCGCTATAAGGTTTGGGTGAAATTTTTATTAATGCGGGCATATATTGGGTTTTATAAACTTCTGGATAATCATGGCACAAGATTTTGACTTTAACCTCTTGTGGTGTTTTCGGATTATCCAATTGATCTAGAAATTCTCCGATTTTACGGTCAGACTCTTCAAATTGAGCTTTATAGTCAACTTCAGCAGCTTCAGGCTCCGCTTGTTTTGCACACCCACCAAGTAGCAATACGGCGCTTATTGTAATGGTTAAAATTTTTAACTTCATAGGCTTAACAATTTCATATTCATCTTTTTAAATATTCTTAACTCATTAAATGTAAATAAATACTGGTAATACGTAAAGAAATAGAAGGTTTTATCGTTAAAAGAAGATCTATCACATCTGTTAAGGCAATTAATCAAATAAATTTAATGTTATCTTCCAATTACTCTTCTAATTCCATAAAGCTATAAAAAAATAGGTATAATTTTGCACGACTGTTCTCAAATCTTTGTTAGATTTACATATGAATGAACTTGGTTTTATTAGAAAAAATTTAAGATCTAAAAGGCGCTCTTTAACTCTCTTTGAGCAAAAACAAGCTCAGCTTAATGTTCTCCATCATTTAAATACGCTTGCTATTTTTCATTCATCAAAAAAAATTGGTTTATATTTACATGCCTTTGGAGAGGTTCATACAGAACTTCTCATAAAGCTGTGTTTTCAAAAAAATAAAAAAGTTTATTTACCGATGATTTGTTCTATGAATCAACGTCTAGTTTGGGTAAAAATATCTAGAAACCAATATTTAAATCGACGTTTTTCTCATCATCCATTGGGCATGAAAGAACCCATGGCAACTCGAGGAGAACATGTATCAAAAATTGATTTACTGTTGATGCCACTTTTAGCTTGTGATCAATACGGTACGCGTATTGGTATGGGAGGCGGCTATTATGACCGTACATTGGAAAATGCAAAACATAAGCCATATCGTTTGGGTCTAGCCCATCAATTTCAATTTATTGAGCATACTTTAAAACGTCAAAGTTGGGATCAACCATTAGATGCTTTACTCACCCCTCAACATATTTATTATTTTAAAAGATAATATCGATATGAAAATTAAAAATCAGTCTTGATTTTTCATGCCCCTAAAAGCATAAAAGTAACCACCCTAAGGATGGTTACTTCTACGTGACAGACCGCTTTACCAACTTATATTAACATGTCTATTTAATGCTCAACATTAAATAAGTTTTGCATTATTGTTAACTATACACTGCTTATAAATGGCATAAGAAAATGATTATTTTCTATCCGAATGCCTTTTTTGTTATATGAATATTTTATAATTGTTAAGCTACATTACTTATCCTTTCTACAAAATTTTATTCTTCTTAAGAATTAATTCATTGATTCATAATATTTTTAAAAAAAGTTGACTAAATTAGTCATTTTTTCCACATTTTCTATTGAAAGGCCCTTGTAATTTTCAAAATACACATCACTATAAAAACATGGCAACCTCGTTGTCACTCATTAGGAGTGCCCATGTCTGAACTTATTATGAATGAAAAAACTGACTTAGAGCCTCAGGTTCCAAGTGTATTACCACTTTTAGCGTTACGCGATGTAGTGGTCTATCCACACATGCAAATTGCGTTATTCGTGGGTCGTGAAAAATCGATCAATGCAGTTGATGTGGCTCGTAACAGTGACAATTTAGTATTTGTAGTTGCGCAAAAAGATTCGCTTACAGAAGATATTGATCACGATAACCTTTATCAGTACGGAACTGTCGCTAAGATTGTTCAGGTCGTAAATCATGAAAATGATGAAAACTGTATCAAAGTACTGATTGAAGGGTTACAGCGCTCTAAGCTTGAAAAAATTATCGATGAAGATAGCCATTTGACTGCTGAACATAGCTTAAGTCCAATGACAATTGACGTAGATAAAGCTACCCAAGAAACTCGTTTACAAGAGTTACGTACTTTATTTGCTCAATATGCTGAAGCAAAATTACGTAATGCACGTGAACTGGTTGCAGCTGCTAATAAAATTGAAGACTTACTACAACTTATGTTCTTCGTGGCAACACGTGTGCCTCTAAATATTGAAATTAAACAGAAGTTTTTAGAGTACGATGAGTTTGAAGCACATTTACAAGAGCTTATGAGCTACTTGGTGAATCAATCTGCTGAACAGCAAATTGAACAAACTTTGCATGACAGCGTAAAACGCCAAATGGAAAAAAACCAACGTGAATACTTTCTAAATGAAAAAATGAAAGTTATTCAACGTGAACTTTCTGACATGAATGGCGGCGCAGAAGATGACGTTGCTGAAATAGAAAAACGTCTTGCTGAAGCTGATTTACCTGAACACGTACGTAAAAAAGCTGAAGCTGAGTTCCGTAAGCTTAAAGCAATGCAACCTGCATCTAGTGAAGCGGCTGTTGTACGTAACTATCTAGAAGTAATTTTAGATACGCCGTGGAATAAAGCGAGCAAAGTCAGCATTAACCTTGCGAAAGCTCAGGAAATTCTTGATACAGATCATTACGGCTTAGATGACGTTAAAGATCGTATTGTTGAATACTTAGCTGTTCAGTCACGTGTTAAAAAACTCAAAGGCCCGATTCTATGTTTAGTAGGTCCTCCTGGTGTAGGTAAAACTTCACTTGGTGAATCAGTTGCAAAAGCAACAGGTCGTGAGTTTGTTCGTATGGCACTCGGTGGCGTACGTGACGAAGCTGAAATTCGTGGTCACCGTCGTACTTATATTGGTGCGATGCCAGGTAAAATCGTACAGTCTTTAACAAAAGTTGGTGTGAAGAACCCTCTGTTCTTACTCGACGAAATTGACAAGATGGCACAAGACTACCGTGGTGATCCAGCTTCTGCATTGCTTGAAGTACTTGATCCATCACAAAACAGTAAATTCAACGATCACTATTTAGATCTTGATCTTGACCTGTCTGAAGTGATGTTCATTTGTACTGCAAACAGTATGAATATTCCTGAAGCATTGCTTGACCGTATGGAAGTTATTCGTCTACCGGGTTATACCGAAGATGAAAAAGTGAACATTGCTGAACGTTACCTTGTTCCAAAAGCGATTAAGAACAACGGTCTACGTCCAAAAGAGTTAACAATTCATGAAGAAGCAATTCGTGATATTGTTCAGCGCTATACACGTGAAGCTGGTGTACGTAGTTTAGAACGTGAAGTGTCTAAAATTGCGCGTAAAGTGGTAAAAGAAGCCGTAAGTAAAAAGTCTAAAAACTTACAACTTGATGTTACCTCTACCAATCTTCCAGAATACTTAGGTCCACATAAGTTTGACTTTGGTATTGCAGAAGATGAAGCGCAAGTAGGACGCGTAAATGGTCTAGCTTGGACATCTGTAGGTGGTGAGTTACTTACCATTGAAGTTGCAGCTGTAAAAGGTAAAGGTAAATTCATTACTACCGGTTCACTCGGTGATGTCATGAAAGAGTCTATTACTACAGCAATGACTTTAGTACGTACACGTGCCGATGAGCTAGGTATTGAAGCTTCTCGTTTTGAAGAAACTGATGTACACGTTCACTTACCAGAAGGTGCAACACCAAAAGATGGTCCATCTGCTGGTTTAGCGTTAACCACTGCCCTTGTATCAGCATTTACAGGTATTGCGATTCGTCCAGATATTGCAATGACTGGTGAAACAAGTTTAGGTGGTCGTGCAATGCGTATTGGTGGCTTAAAAGAAAAACTTCTTGCAGCACACCGCGGTGGAATCAAACTTGTATTTATTCCACAAGACAATGTTCGTGATTTGGCAGAAATTCCAGCCAATGTTAAAGAAGGTTTAGAAATCAAAGCTGTAAAAAGTATTGATGACATCTTGCCTTTAGCATTAGTGTCAATGCCAAAACCTTTACCAAAAACACCGATTGTAAAACCGGTGGAAGGTTCAAAAGCAGCACGTCACTAATTAAAATGTGAAAAAAAGAGAGCTTCGGCTCTCTTTTTTTTGTTACACAATTTGATTGAAAAATATCCAACCATCCTCATAATAGGTATTAAGAGTATTTAATTAAATTAAGTGCTCTTCGTTATCTATTCTTTTATAGATAGCCTTGTTTTTATTCTCTATGATCATCTGAACTCCAGACAGATGATCATTTGATCGCAGTCCAACACTGTTTTTTGGACTGCGTTTTTTATGTCTATTTTACTACCACGAACTGATCTATTCCTCAGGTATAATGCCCAAGCTGTTTTGAATGAATAGATAATATGAAAATTCGTATTCTGACCATTGGTCAAAAAATGCCTGCTTGGGTTCTCACTGGTTTTGAAGATTATTTCAAACGCATCCAACCTTTTGTGCAAACTCAAGTCATTGAACTTCCTATGGCCAAACGTGGTAAGAATGATTCAGAAGCAGATATTTTAAAATATTGCCAAATTGAAGGCGAAAGTATTCTAAATGCGTTAAAACCGAATGAAACTTTAATTGCCCTAGAAGTCGGTGGTCGAGAACTTAGTACAGAAAAGCTGGCTGACACCATGAAACAGTGGATGCTTGAAGGTAATGATGTAGTACTCGCGATTGGTGGCCCAGATGGCTTGTCGGATCAAGTACGCAAAGCTGCTGCATGGCATTGGTCACTCTCAAAACTAACCATGCCTCACCCTTTGGTACGTGTATTATTAATTGAGCAACTCTATCGAGCGATGACTATTAATCATAATCACCCCTATCACCGTGCATAAAAACAACAACCGTTTCATTTTAGGAACAATCCGTTGAGATCAGGATACTTTTAACATGTCCTGATTTTGGCATAATGACTATTATTCTGCTTTTCAACTCAGGTGTAATGCAATGGAACTACAAACCCTTCCCGGACTGTTTATTTCACATGGTTCCCCCATGCTTGCACTTGACCCAGAACAAGTAGGGCCTGCTCTACATCGTTTAGGTACAAATCTTCCCACACCAAAAGCAATCATTGTGATGTCTGCACATTGGGAGAGTAAAGCACTTGAAGTGTGTATTTCGACTCGTCCCGAAACATGGCATGACTTCCGCGGCTTTCCTAAAGAACTATATGAAATTCGCTACAGCGCACCTGGGCAACCAGAACTTGCCGAAGAAATCTTAAAATTACTGGCAGATGCTCATTTTGTTGCACATGCGAATAGCACCCGTCCTCGTGACCATGGCGTATGGATGCCTCTATTACATATGTATCCTGACGCAGATATTCCTGTGGTCGAAATTTCTTTGCCAACAAATTTAAGCGCACAAGAAATTTATCGTATAGGACAGACTCTCGCGCCTTTACGCGACAAACAAATTTTACTCATTGGTTCAGGGAGTATTACCCATAATCTTGCAGAGTTATCTTGGCAAGGAGACAACTCTAAAGTTCCTGAATGGGCTTCAACTTTTAGAAATACTATTGTTAATAAACTTACACATCAAGATTATGATGGCGTACTCGAATGGCAGTCATTGCCTTATATAAAACGTAATCACCCAACCCTTGAACATTTTGCACCTTTGTTTTTTGCTATGGGTACAGGTAATCGCTTTACGATTGTTCACAGCAGCTTCACAATGGGCTCACTAGGCATGGATATCTATCGTTTTGATTAATTATTAGCAAATACCCCGTTTTTCGGGGTATACCATTATTTTTGTTGAAAATTAGAATAACTTACAAACTTATACATTTTAAAAACCGAAACAATCAAATGTTTACATTTTCTTTTTTTAAGAATGTTTTAAGCTTACTGCTGTTGTTTTTTTACTTGAAGTTTTTTAAATGAAAATTAAATATTTAATTCTTGCGTTACTACCTTTTTCTTTAATGGCGTGTCAAACAGTTACTAATACTCCTGCTCCAATTGTATCTGAGCAACAACAAAACCTTGCAACCACTTTAGGTGAATATGCTTGGACCTATCAAAATGTAAAAGCTTCTAAACCACTTATTCTTAACTTTAATGCAAACAGTCAACTAAATATTAATACAGGTTGTAACGGTCAGGGTGGTACTTGGAAGGTTGAAGGTAACCAACTTGTTACCTCTAGTCTTGTTTCAACTATGATGGCTTGTCAAGATGACTTGATGAAGCAAGAGCAACTCTCTACTAGCCTCTTTAGTGAAGCAAAATTACCAATCGAAATTAGCAACAATAATGGTCAGGTAATTTTAAGCGTGACAGATAAAACTGGTCAAAAGCACATTTTCCAAGGTCAAAAAGCAGTTAATACTCAAGCTTTAACAGATTATTCTTGGTCGTATCAGCCAGAAAATACAAAAAAACCAATCGTTCTTAACTTTACTAATGACCGTTTGTCTATCGCAACAGGTTGTAACCGTCAAGGAACAACTTGGAAAGTTGAAAATAATACGATTGTAACGGCTGACGTAATGTCAACTATGATGGCTTGTGAACCTGCTTTAATGAAACAGGAACAATTCTCTAGTAGCCTCTTCCAAAAACGTGCGATTCCATTTGAACTCAATACAACAAATGTTGATCAACCAACATTAACTGTTGTTGATGCGCAAGGTCAAAAATATACTTTCACAGGTAAAATGACACCTGAAGCAAAATATCAATCTGAAGGGAAAACTGTCTTCCTAGAAGTTGCTCCACAAACTAAATCATGTACTGGTGTAGCACCACAAACATGTATGCAAGTTCGTGAAATTAAATATGATGACAAAGGCGTTAAAACTTACGCTGACAAAAACTGGTCATTATATTATGGTCAAATTGAAGGTTTTGAACACAATCCAGACCAACGCGTAATTTTGCGTGTAAAACGTTTTGAAGTGAAAAACCCAGCAGCAGACCAATCTAGCCTAGCAGATGTGTTAGATATGGTTGTAGAGCAAGAGTTAGTTAAAAAACCTAAAAAATAAGTTTTTAGACTAAAAAAATCCGATGCTCATGCATCGGATTTTTTATTTCTATTCTTAGAAAATACCTTGAGCAAGCATTGCATCAGCCACTTTTACGAAACCTGCAATATTGGCACCATCCACATAGTTAACTGTACCGTCTTCTTTGGTACCGTATCTTACGCAATTGGCATGAATGTCTTTCATAATTGCATGTAGACGCTCATCGACCTCAGCATGTGTCCAGCTTAAACGAATTGCATTTTGAGACATTTCTAAACCAGACGTTGCTACACCGCCCGCATTTGAGGCTTTTCCTGGTGCATACAAAATTTTAGCTTCGATAAAGTGTTCAACTGCTTCAAGTGTAGATGGCATATTAGCGCCTTCAGCGACGCAAATTACGCCATTTGCAATAAGCGTTTTAGCATCTTCACCAGTTAATTCATTTTGCGTAGCACATGGTAAAGCAATATCAACAGGAATATGCCAAGGGGTTTTACCTTCAAAATATTCAAACCCATGTTTAGAAGCAAATTCAGAAATACGGCCACGTTTAATATTTTTAAGATTCATGACTTCAGTAAGCAATTCATCTGTAAAACCATTTTTTACATAAACTGTTCCGTTAGAGTCAGACAAAGTAACAACTTTTGCCCCTAAGAACATAGCCTTCTCTGCCGCATATTGCGCAACATTACCTGAACCAGAAACAGACACTGTTTTACCAACGAAAGACTGCCCACGCGCTTTGAGCATTTCTTCTGCAAAATAAACGGTACCATAGCCAGTTGCTTCAGGACGCATTAAGCTACCACCAAATGAAATTCCCTTACCGGTAAAGACACAAGTGGTGTCATTACTCAGCTTTTTCATCATGCCTGCCATATAACCGACTTCACGTGCCCCTACTCCAATATCTCCCGCAGGAATATCAGTATTTGGACCCAAATGACGGTACAGCTCAATCATTAATGCCTGACAGAATCGCATAATTTCAGCATCAGATTTTCCTTTAGGATCGAAATCTGAACCACCTTTCCCCCCACCCATTGGTAAGGTTGTTAGTGAGTTTTTAAAAGTCTGCTCAAAACCTAAAAATTTTAAAATTGATAGATTGACCGATGGATGGAAACGCATTCCACCCTTGAATGGACCAATTGCTGAATTGTATTGAACACGGAAAGCTCGGTTAACTTGAGTCTGACCTTGATCATTCATCCATGAAACACGAAATTGAATAACTCGCTCTGGTTCAACAAGGCGTTCTAACAATCCCTGCTCTGCATACTCTGGATTTTTTTCAATAAAAGGCCACAAACTCGTCATGACCTCTTCGACAGCTTGCAAAAATTCAGGTTGATGCGGATCACGCGCTTGCACGTAATTCAGGAATTCATTCAGATTGTTGTATTTCAATGCACGGTCCTCAGCATAGTCATGAATTAAATTGGTGCAATACATTATTAAATGCATCATTTAGCAGCAAAATATTAAATCTCTTTCCATCAATTTTAACAATAGTTATTTTAAATTATTTTATTTATCTTAATTATCAAAAGCTTATTTTTAGAAAAACTACTTAAAGATAAGAAATAGTAATTTAACTTTTCACTTTTATTGATCTATTATTGTGCAATATAAGCTACATTTTAGGTCAATTAAAAACCCGATAAATTCGTTAAAATCCATTGACCTTACTTAGGTTTTTCTTCATTATCGCATCGTTTTAACCGAGCTATTTGCCCACTATGAATTCATCTATTTCTCTCATACGCGAGATTGATGCGTTATTACCACAAACACAATGTGGTCTATGTGGACATCGTGATGGATGTCTACCCTACGCAAAGTCGATTGCTGAAGGTGAAGAAGCAAATAAATGTGTTCCAGGTGGACAACCTGTTGCTGATGCACTCGCAAATCTATTAAATCGTCCTCTATTAACCGCTGAAACTAGCGTATGGCCTGTACAAACGGATGGTCGTCCACAGCGAATGAAAGCGATTATTCGTGAGGATGAATGTATTGGCTGCACCAAATGTATTAGTGCTTGCCCTGTAGATGCTATTATTGGCAGTGGTAAGCTCATGCATACCATTTTGACCGACTTATGCACGGGTTGTGAGTTATGCATTCCACCTTGTCCAGTAGACTGCATTGATCTGGTTGAAGACACACAAGCCTTACCCAATGAACAACAGCGTGCCGCAGAACAAAATGATTTAAGGCAACGCTACTACTCACATATTCAACGTGAAGAAAAGCGTCGCAGTCACCGTAAAGGGCCTGTGGTACGTGCTGAAATTGATACTCAACTGTTTGCGCAGTTTTCTCAGGCACTTGATGAACTACCTTCTATTGAACTCATCGAAAAACCCAAAGAAGCTGTGTTAACTGATGCGAAAACTACAATTGAGTTAGCCAAAATCCGCACCCAAATTAAGAAACTGGAAAAACAGCTCGATGTGCGTGAAGACGCAAAAAAACGTCTTCAACTCGAAGAACTACAACAGCAACTCATGCAATTACAGGAGGTCTGAATGGCTGTCAAAAATATGACGAAAAAGCAGATTCAAATTTTCTTTGAACGCCTTCGCGAACAACGGCCGTCTCCTCAAACCGAGTTAAAATACTCATCCTCTTTTGAGTTACTCATTGCAGTTATGTTGTCAGCTCAAGCCACCGACGTAAGTGTGAATAAGGCAACTGATAAACTTTACCCAGTGGCGAACACGGCTGAGAAAATCTATAACTTGGGCGTAGATGGCTTAAAGGAATATATTAAAACAATTGGTCTTTATAACGCTAAAGCCGAAAATGTCATTAAGACCTGTAAGATTTTAATGGAGCAATTTAACGGTGAAGTTCCAAGCAACAGAAAAGACTTAGAGGCCTTGCCAGGTGTGGGGCGTAAAACCGCAAATGTTGTTTTAAATACAGCTTTCGGACAACCTACCATGGCCGTCGATACGCATATTTTTCGAGTTGGAAATCGAACTGGCTTAGCCTTAGGTAAAAATGTACTTGAAGTTGAGCACCGTTTAATTAAGGTCATTCCTAAAGAATTTATTTTAGATTCACATCACTGGCTCATATTACATGGCCGTTATTGTTGTATAGCTCGTAAACCTAAATGTTCTGAATGTGTGGTTGCTGATGTTTGTAACTGGCCTGACCGTTTTGAATTTGGCGCGCAAAAACAAATTGCTATTAAAAATATTGAAACTTAAAAATATGGTTGGGTATGTTACCTATACCCAATCAATCTTACTTTAGACGCTTTTTCTGATTACGCTCTTCTTTTGCTTGTTTTTGTACCTGCCTAAGCATTTTATAGCTCTGATAACCCAAAAATATGACGAGTGCCAGACTTAGCAATACCACCAAAATCAATATGATTTTCATATTGTTCTCCTGCACTGAGTGAAAGAAAAGAGCCCTCATGATGAGAGCTCCTTGTCACAAATAATATTTTAATTATTTATCTAAAATATTAAACAAGTCTGTTTGTACATCTTCAATTGTACGTAAACCATTAAGCTTGTCATAAGTCGGCGCATTCTCACCAGATGCAGCACGGCTTTGATAGAAGCCAACCAATTGCTCGGTTTCTGTATGATAAGACGCTAAACGTTTACGGATCGTTTCTTCTTGGTCATCTGGACGTTGAACAAGATCTTCACCAGTTTCATCATCTTTACCTTCCACTTTAGGTGGGTTGTAAACTGTATGATAAACACGGCCAGAAGCTGGATGCTGACGACGACCAGAAAGACGTTGTACGATTTCTTCATCAGGAACATCAATTTCAATCACGTGATCAATGCTAATCCCTTCTTTTTCCAAAGCTTCAGCTTGTGGAATAGTACGTGGGAAACCATCGAAAATGCAGCCATTTGCGCAGTCAGGTTGAGCAATACGTTCTTTTACTAAACCGATAATAAGTTCATCTGAAACCAAACCACCAGATTCCATTACACTTTTAGCTTTTAGACCTAATTCAGTACCTTCACGAATTGCAGCACGGAGCATATCACCGGTTGAAATTTGTGGGACATTGTAGCGCTTACAGATCAACTGAGCCTGAGTCCCTTTGCCTGCCCCAGGTGGTCCGAGTAAGATAATGCGCATAAAAAACATCCTCATTTAAAACAATGAATGTGAAGCCTGGCAGAAAAAGTCTCGTTAATCTTCAATAGATTCTGCCCGACGTCGAATTATAAGAAAGCCACAAACAAATGTATTGTACCAGCAATAAATCCGGTTACCCCACCTAATACAATAAGAATCCACTCATCCTCCTGAAATGCAGGACGCAATAAATTCTGAAACTCTTTTGGTGTCAGTTCGCGAATACGCTCTTTAAACATTTGAAAAATCTTCTGTGCCCGGCTTGCGTTTAGTGCAGGGTCACATACGGGTCCCATCGTAATTTCAATTGAACGATCAATCAAGTCCGTCTTTAATCTTGCGTACTCTCTAGGTCCTAAAGAAAGCTGTAAAGATGTACGAACTAACGGTGTTTCCATAATTTCATTAATATGACGTTTTACAATGCGGCGGGTTTTATCTTTACGCGGCCCGTACATCATTTCGGTCATAATCGATTTTAACGTAATCAGATCTTCTGTTACTACGCTTGAAAACACATCAGAGACTTCCTCTTGACGCTTCATAAAAGCACCTTGGACATTATAAGTCCCAATTCGAAGTACTGGTACAATCCAAGGGAACTTACGATCTTTTGTTAACCTAAAAATCTGTGGGTAACGAATATAATGTGGTTCAAGAGGGTTAAACACCATCCAGATTGCAATCCAGTTCGTTAAAAAACCCCAAATCGCAGCCCAAAACGGGACTGTCCAGTGCCAAGGTACGACAAACCAAACAATCATTTGGAAAATACCAAAGAACATCCCAATTAAAGCGCTAATATGCCAAATAAAGTTGATTTCTTTTTGTCCAACTTTTAAGAACATGCGTACCATCAAACGGCGGTCACCTTCCATCTGAGTCACGACCATTTCACGCATATTAACCAGTGACTCGACGTTCATGGTCAGCTCAGTCACTAATTCTCTTAATACACCTGGTAATTGTTTATGTGCCTGAGCATAAATACGGCGTTTAATTGAATAAGGTAAGTTTTCCCAAAGCACAGCATTACGATCAATCATGACTTCATCAATCAGATGCTCAAGTTCAAACCCAACCTGCTCACCAATAATGCGTGCCATATCTTCAGGATCCATTGCTTCTAAAAATTCACGCAATGAACCTAATTTAGATAAAGTATTGTCGGTAATAATGCCCGAGATACGCCCGGCTTTACGTGGCACAATGCCTTGCCAACCGACTGGTAATGGACCTAAGTGGAAACCCCAAAATTTGATTGGGTAGAACACCATTTTTAAAGCCATCCATACGTGTGCCCATGTGACAAAGGCAGTAACTGGAATAATACTTAAAACGGCCCAAAAATCAGGTCTGTGTAAAAAGGTCTGCCACAATCCACTGACGTACTCTAACATGTAAGACTCTCGTATTTATTTGTGCTCTGCTTATGGCGAGTTAACGATAAACTGCTTTGTTTTATAAACCAAAACTTAGAGAATAAGAAAATTGAATTTGTGGTTTAGTATCTGCGGCAACATTTCCATTTTGGTCAGTCAACTTTTCCGCTGCACCAATACCCACACTAAAAGTGCTAATTCTTTCTGAATTCAACAATACATAGGCTAAATCGACACCAGCGCCTAAACGCGATTTATAATCTCCATCGACCTCTTTACTATCGAGATGCCCAGCATAAAAACCGATATAGTAACCATTTTTATCTGTGCCGGTAAGATAATAAGGATATCGAAACCCGACTTGGCCACCAGCAGTTTTGTCACCATTCAAAAAAGCGCCAACTTTTGCATAGGCAATACCATAAGGGTTTACCCATTCACCGTTTAGATGTAATAGTTTTTGTGTAAAACCTGCGCCCACATTCCACGTAGATGCTGTATGTCCTGCTAATTTTGCTTCTGGAAGAAACGAATAGTCTTGAGCATGAGCCCAACTACTTACCGTCAAAACTGCAAGTAAGGGATAAATTTTTCTCATTATTTTCTCCATTTTCCCTAATCGTATTGTGAGAACAACCCTATTCTATTGAATGAGAGACTTTAACAGAATTATTTTGCTTCTTATATACAAGTATCTACAATTTTATTGTCTGCAAAGTCAAAACGTATCTTATTAAAAGGCAATGAAACTTTGAAAATTATGCAATATTTTAAGCTCTCTTGCGTTAGAATAAGCAGCTATTTTTCTACCCTATGTCATTAAGTCGATCCTTATGAAGCAGCACTTTCCTTTAAAAGATATCCAGCAAGAAAAGCGCATTTATCGAGGACGAATCTTTTTTGCCGTAGGTCTGGTTATCATTTGCTTATTAGTGTTGATTAGCCGATACGCTTATTTGCAAATTTTTCACTACGACGAATTCTCTACCGCATCTGACAAAAACCGAATTCGTTTGCAGCCACTTCCACCTGCTCGTGGTTATATCTATGACCGAAATGGTGTATTACTTGCAGATAATTATCCTGTTTTTACAGCAACTTTAAGTAAAACAGATGTAGAAGATGCCGACCATGTTGTTGAGCAGCTACAGCCTATTTTAGATCTAACACAAGAAGATATTGATCGTTTTAAAAGTCGTATAAAAACTGCTCGAAAAACTGAACGTGTCGCAATTAAACTTAATCTAACCGAAGCCAATATTGCCAAGTTCAGTGAAGCTAAATATAAATTTCCCGGCGTAAGAATCGAAACACAAATGACCCGTTATTATCCGCATGGTGAGTTATTTGCTCACGTGATTGGTTATGTAGGGCGTATTAACGATAAAGAATTAAAAAGTATTGATAAAGATTTATATGCTGGAACCAACCTGATTGGAAAGATTGGTGTTGAAAAAAGCTATGAAGATTTGCTACACGGAACACCGGGTTATGAGTCTGTAGAAGCAGATGCCCACAGTAATATATTGCGCCATTTAGGCCGTAAAGACCCCACTCGCGGGAATGACCTGTATTTATCTTTAGATTATGGTTTACAGGCGGTTGCGTCTCAACAGCTCGCAGGCCGTCGTGGTGCTATTGTCGCCATTGACCCTCGTACTGGCGAAATTCTGGCTTTAGTATCTAGTCCAAGTTTCAACCCTAATTTATTTGTGACTGGTATTAACCATAAAGATTATAGTTCTTTACGTGATAGTTTAGATCAACCACTTTATAACCGTGCTGTACAAGGTGCATATCCACCCGGTTCTACCATTAAACCAATGGAAGCCATGGGCGGTTTACACTACGGTATTGTAAACTGGTCAACAGCAATTTCTGACCCGGGTTACTTCCATTTACCCGGTGATTCTCATAAATTCCGCGACTGGAAAAAATCTGGTCATGGCATCGTGAACATGCATAAAGCCATTATTATGTCATGTGATACCTATTTTTATATTCTTGCCCATCAAATGGGTATTGATCAAATGAACCAATGGATGCGTCAATTTGGGTTCGGTCAAAAAACAGGTGTTGATTTACCAAGTGAAAGTGAAGGTCTTTATCCAAATCCTGAATGGAAAATGCGTACTCGCAAAGCCAAATGGATGAAGGGTGAAACTATTTCTGTAAGTATTGGTCAAGGTGCGTTTACAGCTACCCCTTTACAACTTGCTATGGCGACTGCAATTACAGCCAATCATGGTTCTCATGTCACACCTCACGTTTTACGTTCAACTCATGGTGCAAAACCATTTACCGTTCGTAATGCGCCTGATGGCAAAATCAATTTCAACGGAACGGATGAAGACTGGATTCAAATGCGCGATGCCATGGTTGATGTAATTCAATCAGGTACTGGCCGAGGCATTCGTACACCTCTCTATCAAATTGCAGGAAAGACAGGAACTGCGCAGGTTAAAAGTATTGCACAGGGTAAACGTTACAATGAATCAGCCCTAAGCGAACGCCAACTTGACCATGGTTTATTCGTTGGCTTTGCACCAGCCGACAAACCAGAAATTGCGATTGCGGTGATTTGGGAAAATGGTCGTCATGGGGGTTCTGCTGCCCAACTAGCAAAACCTATTTTTGATTATTGGTTATTAACTCGTAAGAAAAACCCGATTCGACCAGCAAATCATCAAGTTAATGGTGGATTGATGACCGCAGGAATTAAGCCAGGTGAACTCTCAAACGGCGGTGAAAGCTCTAGTCCAGCACCAGCCACCTCAGCATCAACACCACAAGCTACACCAGCTCGCTCTGCAACGAATGAGGTTGAGGATTAATGAAAAATCAATTACGCATTATTGGTGGCGAATGGAAAAGAAGAGTACTTCCATTTGCCAGCATTGATGGTTTACGCCCAACGCCGGACCGTGTACGCGAGACTCTATTTAACTGGCTCATGTGGGATATTCAAAATACCCAAGTTCTTGATGTCTGCACAGGTTCAGGTGCTTTAGCTTTTGAAGCTCTGTCACGTGGTGCCGCTTCTGTTTATATGATTGAACCTGATAAAACTCAAGCACGTTTTTTAAAAGATAATATTCAATTATTAAAAGCTCAGAACTGTCATTTAATCAATGCAACTGCACAACAAGCTTTACCCCGCTTAAAAGAGCAATTTGATGTTGTCTTTTTAGATCCACCTTATAGTCTTAATTTATGGCAAGAGCTTGCCGAATTAGCAGACCCTCTCATTAAAACCAATGGTTATATTTATGTTGAAGCTGACCGTGATTTGTCCCAACTTCAACTTCCTACTACTTGGCAACAAGTCAAAACAACCAAAGCCGGTATAGTTCACTCAGGTCTTTATCAGAAAGTAGCTAAATAAAAAGGTAGCCTAAAGCTACCTTTTACCTATGAAGTTATAACTAACTCAATCCAATAACAGCAACAATTGCCGCACAAGCACCTACAATTTTTTTGCCATAGGGCACATATCGTGTAAGCACAGCACCCAATGCTAGTCCACCACAGTAAATTAAAGCCATAGCTGTGACCATACCTGCAACCAAAGCAATAATATGCCCTGCATGCGATAGTTCTACGCCATGAGCCATACCATGAAAACTTGCAAGCAAAGCAGCGGCGATAGGTAAAACCTGATTTGATTTTGTCCATAGTGCAATTGCTGTCACAACTAAAGAAGCAACAATTCCATATTCAGCAATATTTGCAGGTACTAAACCTTGAGCACCGATTAAAAAGCCTACAATTAGGGTAACACTCAAAGTAATGATACCCGCAATTTTCCATTGTTTAGCTGCTGACCAGAGTAAAACACCAAAAGCTAAGGCCATGACTAAATGATCTAAACCAGTAAATGGATGAATAAAGCCTGCCATAAAACCCGAATGTGCATGGTCATGCCCTGGGTGTGCCATTGCAAGTGTAGGTAACAATGCAAGGAGCCCTATGCCCCATTTTTTAATGAAGTCCATAATCTCTCCTTAAGCTTTAAACAGCCCTTGTTTCTCAATAAATTGAATGATTTCTTCAAGACCATCTTGTGTTTTCATATTTGAAAATAAGAATGGCTTTTCCCCACGCATGCGTTTCGCATCTTGATCCATAACATCAAGGTTTGCACCGACCATTGGTGCAAGGTCAGTTTTATTAATAATCAGTAAATCTGACTTGGTAATGCCTGGCCCACCTTTACGAGGGATTTTTTCTCCACCCGCTACATCAATTACATATAGCGTTAAATCAGAAAGTTCCGGACTAAATGTAGCAGCCAAATTATCACCACCACTTTCAATAATAATGAGCTCTAAACCTTCAAACTTTTCACATAAATCATCAATTGCAGCCAAATTAATTGAAGCATCTTCACGAATTGCAGTATGTGGGCAACCACCTGTTTCGACACCAACGATACGATCTGGTGACATGGCTTCATGACGAGTTAAAAAATTGGAATCTTCTTTGGTATAAATATCATTCGTCACTACAGCCATATTGTATTTATTACGCAAAGCAAGGCATAAATTGAGCGTAAGTGCAGTTTTACCCGAACCTACCGGACCACCAATTCCGACCCTTAATGGACTACGTTCTGTCATGATTTTTATCCTTTTATTTCCTAAAATTAAGATCTGAATAACCGTGAATATTGTGTTTCATGTTGCATACTCAACATGGCGTAACGAGGTAAAGCACTACTCAATTGCTCATCATTAAGTTTTAAGGCTTTCTCTATCGCCTGTGGTACCAAACCATGTAAATGCCATAAAATTCTTTGTCCAGCCATTTGCCCTAAAGGTACGGTTTTTACCGCAGCCAGAACCTGATTTTCTAGAACAGTAAAAGTGTAGGCTGTAAGCACATCAGCGTCTTTAAGCTCAAGTCGACCACAGAGCTGTGCATAGACAGGCACGAAACCAAACTGCTTTTTAACCTCAACCGTTTTTTTTAAAACATCTCTAATCCACGCATTTAAAGAAAATGCCAACTGCTGAGACTCTGCCAAAAGCTCTTTACTTTCTCGGCTTGCTCTATATAAATTTGCCCAAACCAAAAACTGATCTTGATCATCATGATGCTGCATGAGACGTTTCAGTACTGGCAGTTCAAACCGCACTAGCAGCATTTCAAGCACTTCTTCGAAATAAGCAATTGCCGACGTTTCATCGTGTATTAAGCCAATATCAATGGCTGTTTCTACACCTTGTGAATAACAATATGCTCCAACTGGCAATGCCGTAGAAGACAGTGTCAGCAATTGAAGTAATTGCGCTGCGTTATGAATGGACATGGTGCAAAGCTTTAATCGGACTTAAGCGGTGGTCATGGCTATGTTGCGCATAAGCACCACTTTCAGGTTCAAATGGATGATCAGTTTCTGAAACTGTAAGCCCTAGCCCTTCTACCATTTCTGCAAGAACATGATCAGGTTCAAAATATAAAGCAGTAGGCGTCAGCATTAATGGCACATGTCTGTTACCGAGGTGATAGGCTGCTTTAAGCAAATCAAAATCGTTTGCAGCAATCACTTGTACTAAACGTTCAGGTTTAGCATCAACACGTAATATGTCGCCATCATTCGTCGCAATATATGAGCCACTCCGCAAAATGCCTGTACGCGGTAAATCAGCGCCCACATCTATGCCATTGGCTAAAGTCGCTCGAAACCGTGATTTTTGACGTGTATCAAAAGTGAGTTCAACCGTTTCAAATGTCTGATCAGGAGAAATGTGTTCAAGGCGTTGTGTATAGATTTTCATTTAGCTCTTCTCTCCTTATTTATTTCTTTCATATATAAAGTAATGAGGTAAATCACCTCTGTAAAACTCATTAAAACAAGAAATAACGCTGAGCCATTGGCAATACTTCAGCAGGTTCACATGTTAATAATTCACCATCAGCTCTCACCTCATAAGTCTCGGGGTGTACATGCATGACAGGACAATATGTGTTGTGTTTCATGTCGGTTTTGCTAATCGCACGCGTGTTTTTGCATGGACTAATTAACTTTTTAAGGTTTAATTTTTCAGCAACTTTTTCATCAATCGCTGCTTGAGATAAAAAGGTAATGCAGGTGTTATGTACACCACGTGGATAGGCACCAAACATTGGACGGTAATGCACGGGTTGAGGTGTCGGAATTGAAGCATTAATATCACCCATCGGTGCCGCTGCAATCATACCGCCTTTAATAATCATGGATGGTTTCACGCCAAAAAAGGCTGGCTTCCACAACACTAAATCAGCTAGTTTTCCAACTTCAATCGAGCCAATTTCATGACTTAAGCCATGCGTAATTGCTGGGTTAATTGTATATTTGGCAATGTAGCGTTTAACGCGATTGTTATCATGAAACTCATTGTCCCCCTCAAGAGGGCCACGTTGAATTTTCATTTTATGAGCAGTTTGCCAAGTACGTAAAATCACTTCCCCCACGCGACCCATCGCCTGAGAATCAGAGGACATCATCGCAATTGCGCCTAAATCTTGCAGAATATCTTCAGCTGCAATCGTTTCACGGCGAATACGACTTTCTGCAAAAGCGATATCTTCAGCAATTGCTGGGTCTAAATGGTGGCATACCATGAGCATATCTAAATGTTCATCAATGGTATTAATCGTATAAGGTCGTGTTGGATTGGTCGAAGACGGTAAAACATTACTCTGTCCAATCGCTTTTAAAATGTCTGGCGCATGTCCACCACCCGCACCTTCAGTATGGTAGGTATGAATCGTGCGATTTTTAAATGCAGCTAAAGTCTCTTCCAAAAAACCGCTTTCATTTAAAGTATCTGTATGAATCGCCACCTGCACATCAAACTCATCCGCCACGCTCAAGCAGTTATCAATCGCTGCTGGTGTTGAACCCCAGTCCTCATGTAACTTGAGCCCAATCACGCCAGCTTTAATTTGCTCTCGAATTGGATCTGGCAAGCTCAAATTACCTTTACCTAACAAACCAATATTCATAGGCAAATCGTCAATGGCCTGCAACATGGTAGCAATGTGCCAAGGTCCCGGAGTCACAGTAGTTGCAGACGTTCCTGCTGCTGGTCCTGTACCACCTCCAACCATTGTTGTTGTACCAGACATAAGCGCAGTTTCAACTTGTTGAGGACAAATCCAGTGAATGTGAGTATCAATACCACCTGCTGTTAAAATCTGCCCCTCACCCGCAATAACTTCTGTTGCTGCGCCTAAAGGAATCGTAATGTCGGGTTGAATATCAGGGTTTCCAGCTTTTCCTATTTTCCAAATGCGACCATTCTTTAAGCCCACATCAGCTTTAACAATTCCCCACCAATCCACAATTAAAGCATTGGTAATGACAGTGTCAGCAACTTGATCGGCCAAAAGTTGTGACTGCCCCATCCCATCACGAATGACTTTTCCGCCACCAAATTTAACTTCTTCACCATAAGTAGTTAAGTCTTGTTCAACTTCAATAAAGAGCTCTGTATCAGCCAAGCGAATACGATCACCCACTGTTGGACCAAACATCTCAGCATATGCACGACGTGACATTTTCATAACTTAATACTCATCTCTTCCATTATCGTTGTTATGTCTAATCCAACTTACCCATGACGCGGCCTGCGAAACCATACACTTCTCGCTTACCCGCTAAACTGACAAGCTCTACTTCCCGAGTTTGTCCCGGTTCAAAACGTATCGCTGTACCGGCCGCGATATTTAACCGAAAGCCTTTAGCTAGCTCACGATCAAACTGTAGTGCATCATTCGCTTCATAAAAATGAAAATGTGACCCCACCTGAATAGGCCTGTCACCAATATTCGCGACCACCACTTTTAAGGTTTCTCGTCCAACATTGAGTTCAATATCTGTATCTGGAGTAATGATTTCACCGGGGATCATAAGCGTTCCTTTTATACGATTGGCTGATGAACCGTGACTAACTTAGAACCATCAGGAAAGGTTGCTTCGACCTGAACTTCTGCAATCATTTCAGACACTCCGTCCATGACATCTTCGCGCTTTAATAAAGTTGTACCGTAATGCATTAAATCACTGACCGTCATACCGTCTCGCGCACCTTCAAGTAAAGCTGCTGAAATAAAAGCAATAGCTTCAGGATAATTCAGTTTCAAGCCACGCGCTTTACGGCGCTCAGCAACGAGTCCTGCTGTAAAAATGAGTAACTTATCTTTTTCTGTTGGATTGAGTTCCATATCTCTTTCCTAAATAGCATTTATATTCTTTAAGCAAAATACGTGCTCAAAAACAGCTTACTTGTTTTAAATGCTTTTTAAATACGCAATTTAACGTAACTTAGGTTTTCCAAATTCTTGGAAATTCTTCTTCCAAATCAAACCAGTAACGTCTTAATCTTGCTCGTATAGCTGCAAATGCATCATGACAATTTCGGACATCATTTCCCAAAAAACGAGCAGAAACCACATCATCCAATAAAGTTAATGTGACAGGTGCTTGCATGCGCATCATCAATTCTCGAATGAGTTCTAACTGTTGTTCTAAATAAAATGATGAACGATATTTTTCGGGAGCGACTGCCCAAAAGCTTCCCATTACTGCTTGATTGTTCATACCTAAACATGAACTAAGCCAACGGTCTTCTCCTTCAAAACACAATGTATCTGCAACCAACAATTTGTGTTCTCGCCACAATTTAAACTGGTTGTGATAACTGCCCTGAACAAAGCGCTCAGCACGTGCCTGCCGCCCAAGTACCAACATATCCCACCCAATAAAACTTGCAGCATGATCAAGATGAATATGAGTTTCTGAATGCGCTAAAGCCCCATCAAACAGCATCGTCTCTTGTGGAACCCACTCTAAAATCGACTGATCTTTCACATGCAAATGGATATGCTGAAAAGCTTGCTTTCCATTGGTTTTGTACCATTTGCCCGCTCCAGGAGTAGTTACTACCGCATGAGCTTGTTCTTTGGTTTCAATTTCAAAAGTAAGATGATCTCCTCCTGCAATTCCTGCTGGTGGATGAACAATAATGGCATGACACACACCTGTTCTTTCAGGCCAGAGCATTTTTTGCACCCTAACAGGGCCATGATGTTTTCGATGACTCATTATGGTGCGTGAATTTTCAAAACAAAAACCGAGCTCAAGTTGTGCATACCAAAATGGTGCTGAAGAATTTTTTGGAAATGGTTGTGCCTGATTCATTCTGGTTCATATGTTCAAAATAAGTGCTTAAACTTATAAGCAAAATACGCACCAAATATAAAAATAAGCCGACTGATAAAATTAGATACAATTTTTCGATTTTAATGAGCTAAAAAATCATCAATGTCTAACATAAAAGCACAGTAACTTATGGAATTGTTTATACAATAGCGCCCATCGTTGCTTCCATACTTGCTCTCCATGAAACTTTTTTTCGTGTTAACCCCACTTGTCTTTTTAACTGGGTGTATTTTTGGCCAATCTAGTGAAGTCAAACGTGCAGAAAAGCTCCTGCACAATTTCGAATGTAAAAATGTTGAGACGAGTCAACTTGCAACAAGCTCGATTAATTCTTATTACCAGCAATCTCTAGCAGTAAGCAAAGAAAAAGCAACTTCATACGTAGAGAGCTACAAAAATGGTGAAGAATTATTCGATATGCCACTGGATGAAGTTCTAAAACAACAATACCAACTTTATAAAGCAGCGTGCGATTCCTTAGGTGGAGTTTCTTCGCAACCGTAATTCATAAGGTATTCATTAAATCATTTTAGTGAATACCTCCTTCTTATTTTCGTTTTAATAATTATTCAAAATTTACTCACTTTACCTTTTGTTAAAATTAAATTACATACTTAAACTTTTATTAAGCTCTCATATTTCATAGCCTATTTATTGATTTTTTATTTATTTTCCGAGGTTTAGATCATCATGAAAAAAACATTATTATCAGTTGCACTTGTAAGTACCCTTCTTGTTGCTTGTAGCAAAAATGAAAATAAAGCCGACACGACAACACAAGCCTCTGCTCCGGCACAAACTACTGACGCCAACAACAATGCAGTAGATACCGCACATACAGCTGAAAATTCACTAGATTGGGATGGTACATATAAAGGTACTCTTCCATGCGCAGACTGTGAAGGCATCAAAACTGAATTAGAACTGAAAGATGATAAAACCTACGAGCTAACCGAAACCTACATTGGTAAAGGTGACACAAACCCGTTTGAAACCCATGGTACATTTACTTTTGACAAAGATAATACTTCTGTCATTACCTTAGATGATAAATCACAAAACCGTAAATTCTTTATTGGCGAAAATACCGCAACTGCTTTAGATATGGAAGGTAAAAAAGTTGAAGGTTCTTTAGCTGAACACTATGTATTGAAAAAATAATTTTTTTAATGATACAAAAACCCGCTCATCTGAGCGGGTTTTCTTTTGAAATCAATTCTTAGTGTGCTGCGAATTGGTTCATTGTATTTTTAGCATCATCATGTGCTTTAAGTGCATTGTCACCAGAGAAGATTTCTTTGTGATCATCACCGATATCAGAACCCGCCATTGCTTGGTGTTTCACACAAGCGATACCACCGCGGATTTCTTTACGTTGTACGCCAGCAACATAAGCCAACATACCTTCAGAACCGAAGTAACCTTGTGCAAGCTCATGTGTAGAAAGAGCAGCAGTGTGGTAAGTCGGAAGTGTAATCAAGTGATGGAACACACCCGCTTCACGAGAAGCATCTGCTTGGAATGTACGGATCTTGTCATCAGCATCAGCAGCTAATTCAGTAGCATCATACTCAGCGCTCATTAATTTAGCACGATCGTAATTCGATACATCTTTACCTTCAGCAACCCAACGGTCATAAGCTTGTTGACGGAAGTTTAAAGTCCAGTTAAATGATGGGCTGTTGTTGTAAACAAGCTTCGCATTTGGAACAACTTCTTTAACACGGTTAACCATGTGAGCGATTTCTTCTACGTTTGGAGTCGCAGTTTCGATCCAAAGAAGGTCAGCACCATTTTGAAGGCTAGATACACAGTCAAGTACAACACGGTCAATTTGAGTGTCAGCACGGAACTGATATAAACCAGAAGGTAAACGCTTAGGACGGTGTAATTTACCATCACGTTTGATCAAGATTTCGTCTTCTTGAGCATCAGCAATGTCAATTTCAACAGTGTCTAAGAAACCGATGTATTGAGAAGCAATGTCACCTGGCTCTTTAACCACTGGGATTTTTTGAGTCAAGTCAGCGCCTTCAGAGTCAGTACGCGCAACGATAACACCGTCATCAAGACCCATTTCTAAGAATGCATAACGTAATGCATGGATTTTAGAGATGAAATCTTCATGTGGAACAGTTACTTTACCAGCTTGGTGACCACATTGTTTAGCATCAGATACTTGGTTTTCGATTTGAAGCGCACATGCACCAGCTTCAATCATTTTACGAGCAAGTAAGTAAGTCGCTTCTTCGTTACCGAAACCAGCATCGATGTCAGCAATAATTGGCACAATGTGAGTTTGGAAACCGTCGATTTGAGCAGTGATTTCAGCAGCTTTAGCAGTATCACCAGCTTCGTTTGCTTTTTTAAGCGCACGGAATAAATCGTTTAATTCTTTTGCGTCAGCTTGACGTAAGAAAGTATAGATTTCTTCGATTAATGCAGGTACTGAAGTTTTTTCGTGCATAGATTGGTCAGGAAGTGGACCAAACTCTGAACGAAGAGCAGCAACCATCCAACCAGAAAGGTAGATATAGCGACGTTCAGTAGTACCGAAGTATTTTTTGTTCGCAATCATTTTTTGTTGTGCGATAAAACCGTGCCAGCAACCTAATGATTGAGTGTATTTGCTAGAGTCAGCATCATAAGCAGCCATATCACGACGCATAATCGCAGCTGTATATTTAGCAATGTCTAAACCAGTTTTGAATTGGTTTTGCATTTGCATACGTGCAGCATCTTCTGGGCTAATATCGCGCCAAGTGCTACCGAATTTTGCTTTTAGTTCGCGGATTGCATCAATCGCTGTTTGATATGTAGTCATGATATTGTCCTGTATTCATTTTAGGATTTCATCGATTAAAGCCTAGAGTCATGTACTTAAATTTCTTATGACACCAGCTGCTTCTTCATGAACACAGCTTAGACTTAGCCAATCAATTAATCCAATATCCTTTATTAATCTTCAGTATTTATTTAAAAAATGTATCGATAAATCGATATTATAGATAAAACCAAAAACTCTAACACTTTGTTTATAAAAATAAAATTATTCTAAAGGAGTATAGAATTTTATTCTAAAAACTTAGTAAGACTTATTTTTATACAATTTATGAAATTTTTTCCACCCATTTTTAACTTTAAAAGTCAATTGTAAATTAGGCTATTTTGCCAATGTTAAAAGTCAATTTTCATGCTAGAAAGTAATAAGTTATATATAAATATATTCTATTTGTCACCTTCATACTTAAAAACGTAGCAAAGACAATAAAATCGAGCCTTTGAAGTACTTTTTACACCTACTTAATTCCTACAAAAAATGTCGTTTTTCTCATCATTTTTTCACACAATAGTTATTAGATATGGCATAATTTGAAACAATTTCAGGGTTTTATTTTCGGTATTTTTTTTATGAATCTGGAGCGAGTAGATCTTAATCTATTAATATATCTTGATGTACTTCTTCGTGAAAAAAATGTTACACGCGCAGCCGAACAACTTGGGGTAACTCAGCCTGCCATGAGTAATATTTTACGTCGCTTACGTAATTTATTTAATGACCCTCTTCTTATCCGTTCTTCTGAAGGGATGACTCCAACAGAACGTGCTCTTGAATTACAACCTCGTATTCGCGATGCGCTTGCTGATCTCTCCATGATTTTGGAACCCCGTACCGAATTCCGCCCTTATACAAGTAATCGCGTTTTCCGCATTATGACATCGGACTATGCCGAAGCAACTTTAGTTCCTCGTCTTGTCAAAGCGCTCCGCTCTGAAGCTCCAAACGTTGTTCTTGATTTTCTTACACCAAGTGATGTGTCTTATAGAGACATGGAACAAGGTAAAGTTGATCTCGCAATTAATAGATTTAATGAAATACCGCAAAGTTTCCATCAGGTTTTAGTTTGGCGTGATAGTTTCAGTTGTATTCTTAACGACAAACACCCTGCTGTAACTCATTTAAATTTAAAAAGCTATTTAGATGCACAACATATCTGGGTTTCTAAAACAGGTATGGGTGTCGGTTTTGGCGTAAACCCTGATAAACAAGGTGGTTTAGGCTGGATTGATCAGGCATTAGAACGTATTGGTCAACGTCGTAAAATTTCTGTATTTACTCGTCACTACCAAATGCCAGCGTTACTTGCTCAAAACGTAGACCTTATTGCCACATTACCAACACGAATGGCACGCCTACAAACACAGAATCCCAAACTACTTATAAAGGATCCTCCTTTTTATATTCCAGAGTTCGAACTTAAAATGGCTTGGTGTCCGTTGTTACATCATCATCCTGCTCATCGCTGGCTGCGCCAACTTATCTTATTTGTTGCTCGTCAAATGATTGAAGAGGAAAACCGTGAATTTCTAACCAATAATTCACAATTTTCTCACTATTAAATAAATTTTAATTTAATTGTCGATTTCAGGCGCTGAGCAATCAATCTGGTTACCTCAGCGCTTTTTTATGTTAAAACATAGTCATAATAATGATGAATCTCAGGTGATTTGTGAGTCTCTTTCAAAATATCATTATCATCGTACTGCTTATCATCGGAGCAGGCTTTTTATCTTTAACTGAAATTGCACTCGCTGGTGCCAGAAAAGTTAAGCTAAAAATTCTAGCCGAAGCTGGTGAAGAACGCGCTCAACAAGTACTAGATTTACAAGAACAATCTGCTGACTTTTTTGCAGCCTCTCAAATTGGCCTAAATGCAGTTGCGATTTTAGGCGGTATTTTGGGTGAAGCTGCTTTTCGTCCTTATTTCGTGACTTTAGTTGACCGTTTCTACGCAGGTCCCTGGACACAAACGATTGGTTTTGCCCTATCCTTTACTTTAGTGACATCACTCTTTATTTTATTTGCCGATCTTATGCCAAAACGTTTGGCTATGATTGCACCCGAAAAAATTGCAATTAGTGTTATTAACCCAATTCAGGTTTTTATTAAGGTTTGTAAACCTTTAGCTTGGGGAATTAACGCAATTGCCAATCTGTTATTCCGTTTATTTAAAGTGAATACAACGCGAGAAGACAATATTACTTTTGATGATATTTCAGCAGTAATGGATGCAGGCGCTCAAGCAGGTGTACTTCAAAAACAAGAACATCACTTTATCGAGAATGTTTTTGAATTAGAAGAACGCAACGTACCTTCCAGCATGACAACACGTGAAAATGTTGTTTATTTCACTTTAAATGAACATGAAGATAGCATTCGCCAAAAATTAGCAGAGTATCCTTATTCAAAATTTTTGGTATGTAATGAAAATATCGATCAGGTCATTGGTTACGTCGACGCCAAAGACTTCCTTGTTCGTATTTTAAATAATCAATCTCCAACGCAATTGAATGAAACAACCATTCGTACGGTCTTGATGATTCCTGACACCTTAACCCTCTCGGAATTACTTGATCGTTTCCGCTCCACAAAAGAAAAATTTGCGGTTGTTATAAATGAATATGCGCTTGTCGTGGGGGTTATTACCTTAAGCGATATTATGATTACGGTTATGGGTGACTGGGTAACCCCAATTGAAGAAGATCAACAAATCATTAAACGCGATAATAACTCGTGGTTAATTGATGGCAGCACACCAATTGATGACCTAAGACACGCACTTGAAATTGATGAAATGCCTGATGAAGAAAATTATGAAACATTAGCAGGCTTCATGATGTACCGCCTACGCAAAATTCCACGCCCAGCAGATTTTGTGGAATTCGGTGGATACAAGTTTGAAGTAGTCGATGTCGATAATTTCAAAATTGACCAACTCCTTGTAACTCGAATTTTAGAACAAAGTGAAGTACATTCATCAATTGATGAAAACTGATTTATATTAATTTAAATACCTCACAAGCAAGTGGGGTATTTTTTCAATCTAAATAAATTTTTCAAATATCTATAATAATTATTTTAGATTCATAAATTCAATTTGCTCTTTTAATCTAAAAATAATATTATTTAAATTATCAATTATATTAAATCTTAAATACTGAAAAATAATAGAATAGTCTATATATCTCAATTAACATAAAGCGAATAGATCCCCATTTACATTACCATCAAACTTTTGTAACCTAACCCAAAGTCAGTCTTTAAATGGTTCTTCTTCTCATTTCACCCATCAAAACATGTATAATTAAAAAAAATATCATATAATTTTTATTTTTATAAAGCCTTTATAATCTATTATTATGAATTACATTTATTATATGCTTACTATAATCCAAATATATATGTTCAGTATTTCTTCAAAATATACCTTTCCAACTGAATATATATTAACCAAATAAACTAAATATATTATTTGTCTTTTTGATAAAAATTAATAAGAATAACCCAGGTCAGAGTTTTGAATAAACTTGTTCAGTAAAACTATAGGCAAAGGATTGATTGTATGCTGACATTACTTGGTGTTGGCATGATTTTGTGCTTCATGTATTTAATCATGTCCAAACGTTTAAGCCCTATTATTGCTTTAATTCTCATCCCATTTATTTTTTCTCTTATTGCTTGGGGCCTAGGTCACTACTTTGAAAGTTTGAGTCATATTGAACTCAAAGGTCTCAGTGAGATGATGCTAGAAGGCATCAAAAAATTAGCGCCAACTGGCGTAATGCTTTTATTCGCAATTTTATATTTTGCCTTAATGATCGATGCAGGTCTTTTCGATCCACCAGTTAAATGGATTTTGAAAAAGGTTAAAGGTGATCCTTTAAAAATTACCATGGGAACCGTGTTTTTAACCACAATGGTTTCTTTAGATGGTGATGGTTCAACGACTTATATGATTTGTGTGGCTGCAATGTTGCCACTTTATCAACGCTTAGGAATGAATACACTCATCATGACAGCACTAATGCTGCTCTGTAGCGGTGTAATGAACCTAACACCATGGGGTGGCCCTACAGCTCGTGCTGCAAGCGCCCTGCAAATTGATCCAAGCCACATTTTCGTACCAATGATTATCCCTATGGTCATTAGTATTGGTTGGTTATTTTTCTTGGCGTACCTATACGGTCGTTACGAGCAAAAACGTTTAGGCGTTATTGAGCTTGAAACTCACCATGGCGACAATATTACCGTATCGAAAGATCCTGAAGCGACCCGCCCACATTTACGCAAAGTAAATATGGTGCTCACAATCCTTCTTATGATTGCTTTGATTAAAGGCATTTTGCCTATGTCTGTGTTGTTCATGATAGCGTTCTGTATCGCAATGCTCATTAACTACCCTGACGTTGATATGCAGAAAAAGCGCATTGCAATGCATGCAGATAGTGTCTTAGCTGTTGTGGGCTTAATTTTCGCGGCAGGTATTTTCACAGGTATTTTATCTGGTACAGGTATGGTTGAGGCGATGTCTAAAGAGTTCGTCGCAATGATTCCTCCAAGCATGGGTCCATATCTTGCACCAATCACAGCTTTAGTCAGTATGCCTTTGACTTTCTTTATGTCTAATGATGCATTCTTCTATGGGGTTTTACCTGTTCTTGCCGAAGCTGCTTCACATTATGGTATTAGTGCAGAAGAAATTGCCCGTGCCTCAATTATTGGTCAACCAGTCCATTTACTATCACCTCTTGTACCATCAACCTATTTGTTATGTGGTCTTGCTAAAGTCGATTTTGCAGACCACCAAAAGTTCACTTTAAAGTGGGCATTTATTACTTGTATGGTTCTTATGGGTACAGCGCTAGTTATTGGTGTTTTCCCTTTGTTCCATTCACTTACATAAATTATTAGCAATAAAAAAAAGCCCCAATGGGGCTTTTTTTTATTGCTCTACATATTCAATTAAGTGATCTAACACAATGTGAAAATGCAATGTAATGTCTTCTTCTAAAATTTTATAGGCATTATCAAACTGAACCATTGGCCAACCTTCTTTCCAAAATGGAAAAATATTGTGTAAACCTTCAGTCACGATCGCATCTTCACGACTAATCGCTTGAGCAACTTGAGCTAAAACCTGAGCGGTTTCTGCACCATCCATAGCTAAATAATCAAGACCACGTGCTTTAAAAATACGGATACGGTCTTTTTTATAACGAATCTTTTTCGCCTGACCTGAATTCAAGCCTAATGCCAGCGTAGCCGCTTCTACAAACTTTTCTTCAAAGTTTGCACTCAATGCAACTAAAGCCTGTTTATGTGCTTCTTGACGCCCAGCTTTCCCCCCATTACGGATAATCTCATTTGCTTCCGTATCTAGCTTATCTTTTTTCATAGACTGTAAAATGTCTAAAATTTCGATATCGCTTAGAGATTCAGGAGATTGCTCAAACATAGGAGTCCTTATACATACAACTAAAGGCATATTCTCTCATAAAAGCACTACTAAAGCAGAGTAAAATTTTAAATAGCCTATTATCTTGACTATTTTTATAGTCCTAACTTCATAGACTACACTCATAAAATCAAATAATTCTTTGGTTATAATTTTAATTATTTGCCAAATTAATTTTACCCTGGTAATATTATTTTACCCAGATAAAAATATACGTCTAAAATGAATACTAAAATCACCTATACTGCTTTCACTGGAAGCACGCTTATTGCGAGTGACTCCCTAGTTGAACTTGCAAAAAAACTTAAAGATCTTCCGAAACCAACGGAAAATATTCTGATTTTTAATGATCAAACAGGTCAACAAATTGATCTTGATCTTTCTGGTTCGGAACAAGAATTTCAACAACGTTATGCTGAACCGGAAGAAATTAAAAAAGTTGGACGACCTAAACTCGGAGTAATTTCTCGTGAAATCACTTTACAGAAAAAACATTGGGATTGGTTAGATCAACAAAGTGTGAGTGCATCAGCAATAATTCGTAAGTTAATTGATAAAGAGTTAAATAACCCAAATTCTGAAGGTAATATTATGCTCGCTAAACAAGCCATCGACCGTTTTATGTCTTCCATGTTGGGTAATATGCCAAATTACGAAGAAGCAACACGCGCCTTATATCAAGGCGATCGAGATATATTTTTAAAGATGATTCAGAGCTATCCTAAAGATTTAAGAGAATATTTAACTTTAAAAACTCAAAGTATTTTCTAAACCCAATAAAAAAACCCGCTTACGCGGGTTTTTTCAAAATCAATCCAGCCTATTAAAGACGGACTAATTCCACAACTTTTTCAGCTGCCTCTTCAACGGTTTCAGCAGTAACTTCTGTATCTGTGCCTTCCACAGCCGTAGTGATAACCACAACACCTGTCTCACGCAATAAAGTAATTTGCTCAGCAGTTAAGTTGGCTTTTGCAATCGCAACTACACCTTGTTGGATCAATAAACTTTCTAAAACTTGAGCTTTCTCGATTAACTGTGCAGAAATCCCAATCACCGCAGGCTTTTGACCCAAACGTGCAGCACGATCTTCAGCAGTTACAGGGTTGCTATGTGCAGCCCACTCTACCGCAGACTCAACCATACCCGCACCAACCGTTACATTGCTTAAACGATCAATGAAAATAAATGAACCTGTGTATCGTGAATCTTGATATTGATCAAACACGACTGGCGCATCAAACTCAACAACAACGTCTGCAATTGCATTTAATTCAAGCTCTTCCACCTGAGTATGCTCAAGCGTATTCACATTCACACGATAGTGAATGTTAGTCACTTTTGCAGGAACAGTCTGTGTACCAATCTTAACGTTGTACAACTTGCCCTTGACTAGTGGGTGTTCATTCATCCACACCACTGAAGCACGAACACTGCGTGAAATTAATGGCTGTTCACCTGCACGTACTAATACATTGCCGCGGCTAATATCAATTTCATCATTCAACGTTAATGTAACCGCCTGACCCGCAACAGCTTGATCTAGATTTCCATCAAATGTTACGATTTCTTTAACTGTTGAGCGCTTACCTGATGGTAATGCAACAATTTCATCACCAACATTGATTTTACCTAAAGCAACAGTACCAGCGAAACCACGGAAATCTAGATTTGGACGGTTCACATATTGAACAGGAAAACGAAATTCGCGTTTGTTTGATTCACGACTAATTTCAACTGACTCAAGAATGCTCATCAAGGTTTGACCCTTGTACCAAGCTGTATGCTCAGAAGTATTTACCACGTTATCGCCATTTAAAGCAGAAATCGGTACAAATTGAATATTAGCTGGACGACGATCACCTAACTGGTTCACGAAAGTATCATATTCAACCTGAATTTCGTTAAAACGTCCTTCAGAGAACTCAACTAAATCCATTTTATTAATGGCAACAACAATATTTTTAATACCAAGTAAACTTGCAATAAAAGTATGACGACGTGTTTGCGTCTGCACACCATAACGCGCATCAATCAAGATAATTGCAAGATCAGCGGTTGATGCACCTGTTGCCATATTACGGGTATATTGTTCATGCCCAGGCGTGTCAGCAATAATAAACTTACGCTTTTCCGTTGAAAAATAGCGGTAAGCCACATCAATGGTAATACCCTGCTCACGCTCAGCTTGTAAACCATCTACAAGTAATGCTAAGTCTGGTGCATCGCCCGTGGTTCCAACTTTTTTACTATCACGCGTTACAGCTTGCAATTGATCTTCATAAATCAATTTTGAGTCGTAGAGTAAACGTCCAATTAAAGTACTTTTACCATCATCTACGTTACCGCAAGTCAAAAAGCGCAATAGGTCTTTTTGTTCATGTTGCTTCAAATAGGCCAAGATATCTTGACTGATTAATTCTGATTGATGAGACATTGCTCAAACTCCACAAATTTAGAAATTGTCTTAGAAATAGCCTTCTTGCTTTTTCTTTTCCATTGAGCCCGCTTCATCATGGTCAATCATACGACCTTGACGCTCAGAACTCGTGGCTAAAAGCATTTCTTGGATAATTTCAGGTAACGTATCCGCTTCAGACTCAACTGCACCAGTTAATGGATAACAGCCAAGCGTACGGAAACGTACAGACTTCATCTGTGGAACTTCACCCTCTTTTAAACGCATACGTTCATCATCAACCATGATTAACGTACCGCTACGCTCCACTACCGGACGAACAGCAGAGAAATAAAGAGGAACAATTTGAATATTTTCTAAATAGATATATTGCCAGATATCCAACTCAGTCCAGTTAGATAATGGGAATACACGAATACTTTCACCTTTATTCACTTTACCGTTGTAAAGATTCCAAAGTTCAGGACGCTGGTTTTTCGGATCCCAACGATGCTTACTATCACGGAATGAATAAACACGTTCTTTCGCGCGTGATTTTTCTTCATCACGGCGTGCGCCACCAAAAGCAGCATCAAATTGATATTTATCCAAAGCCTGTTTCAAAGCTTGGGTTTTCATAATATCTGTATATTTTGAGCTACCATGATCGAATGGATTGATTCCAGCTTCGCGACCTTCTTTGTTCTGATGAACGATTAAATCAAAGCCATGCGTTTTTGCCATGTTATCGCGAAATGAAATCATCTCTTTAAATTTCCACCCAGTATCTACATGTAATAATGGGAATGGAAGTTTAGCTGGGTAAAACGCTTTTAACGCAAGATGAAGCATTACCGCCGAGTCTTTACCAATTGAGTAAAGCATTACCGGATTTTCAAATTCAGCAGCAACTTCACGAATAATATGAATGCTTTCAGCTTCAAGTTGCTTGAGATGTGTGAGTCTTGATTCAGTCATGAACACGTCCTTCTCTATCCATTTTGCCCATAAAATCTAGAAGTGGTATTAAACCGCCACCTAGAAGACCATGTGGAGGAACGAGTGCCATAACAACTCCAATTTTTTCGTAAGAGATAATCCAACCACAAGCCTTTATATGGCTTATAGCATTAGTTATGCATTATAGTGATTTAAAACCGATTTCTTTTGCTTGTTTTTTCATATTGATATTCGATTTCATCATATACATGTAATATGCTGATTCACTTGCATAACTTGGCAATCGTAGCTTGTATAGCCAACTTAAGCAAATCATGATCTACTCTTTAGATTCCTCTAAAAACCATAAAAAAAGAGAAGCCTTAATAGCTTCTCTTTTGTAAAACATAATCTAATCTTAGAAACCGAACATTTTACGTTCTAATGGAATTTCAATCCCAATAGATGCGCCTGCATCATTACCTTCTAGATCTGAATCACTTACCCAGCCATTAATTTTTAATGGAAGATCAGGCTTGATGAAATGTGTCCAAGTTAAATCAAGGGCTTTAATTTCATCGTCTTTAGGGAATGCTTTATTAATTGCCCGGTCAGATTGGTTAACCTTAACCACCATAGCACGACCACTTAAACGGTTCATGACATCAAAGCGGATATCACCACCCACTGAATACATTTGCCCATCACCACCCATCGCGTGGCCTAATGGGTAACCATGCTGGTAATAGCCATCTTTATAAGTTGAATGTGCATAAGAGATACCTCTTACATCGCCATTCGTACGTGTATCTGCCCATTCTGCATAAAGTTGATAAGGCAAGTTATTGTAGCTAGATGAATAGTCCACACCTGCTAAGTACATTTTCTTAGAAGGTAAACCACCTGCTTCATCTTCACCTACATATTGTCCATATATACTGACTGGAACTTGGAATAGCGGTTGTAGTAATAAGCGACCATCAAAGCCTGCAATTTGGTTTGAAGGATCTGCTTCACCAGTTCCACCATTATCTTTATTGCCGACAAATGCATCCCATAAAGAACTAAAGCTTTCAGGACGTCCATCCCCCCCCCATTGAATAGCACGCGATGCGCCTAACTCAATATATGGCAACGGTTGTGCAGTTACACGCAAGCCAATTAATTTAGCATCAGGGACTGCTTTATAGTCATCTAATTGACCAGCAAAAGCTTGATATTGCCAAGGCCCAATCCAAGATAACCATTTTGAATCAAAAGCATTTTGCACAGCACGTTGTGCCGTTACACCATAAACCGGACGGCTAGCATCACCACGAATTAAGCTACCATCATGGCCAGGACCCCACCATGTTGGAATTTGACCTGCAACTACCCACTGATTCCAAAGTTTACCAGCAACATATGAACCTTCAACATTCACATCTTGTCCATTATCAATTTGTGGATCTTTTTCTGCATTTACTCGAATTCTTGCATCCCAGTTTTCACCACCTGCATTAAACTCTAAAGAACCTTGATATTGAGCCTTTTGGTTATCACCGAATGCTTGCGGAATATTTTTGCTATCGGTTGCAGCAAAAGCACCCACTTTAACCGTATTATTATCTGCTTTTAATGCATTAAGAACGGAATTAATAACTTTTTGTTGAGCTGGATGAGACACTTCTGCCCGAGAGAGTGCTCGATGAATTTCATCACCACTTAACGGCCAAGTTGAAGTGCTAATATTGATAACACCTTGTTGATTCAACCAATTTAAGTCTGTACGTAAGTCCTCATTATTTAGCACTAAACCTTGTGCAAAAATAGTGGATGAAGCAGTTGCCAATATTGCAATCGAAAGTGTTTTTCTTAGAAACATGCCAGCCAATTCTCAAAGTTATTTATGAGCAACACCTTAAATTTTTTATCTCAACTTTGCAATTGTTAAACTGTGCAATTACATTTTTTAACGCTATCTTAAGATTAGTGTAGATAGGTAAGTTTTTGAGATATAAAGGTAATAAAAAAGGCAGTATTTATACTGCCTTTTTGCCTTTAGAGAAGATTAACCTTCTTTACGGCGCATGTGTGGGAATAAAATTACATCGCGAATACTTGGTGCATCGGCAAATAACATGACCAAACGATCAATACCGATACCTTCACCTGCTGTAGGTGGTAAGCCATACTCAAGCGCTTCAACGAACTCTGCATCGTAATGCATTGCTTCATCATCACCAGCATCTTTCTCTGCAACTTGAGCTTGGAAACGTTCAGCCTGATCAATCGGATCATTTAACTCGCTAAAACCATTTGCCAATTCACGTCCACCGATGAAAAACTCAAAACGGTCGGTAACATGTGGATTGTCATCATTACGGCGAGCCAGCGGAGATGTTTCAGCTGGGTATTCAGTAATAAATGTTGGCTGACGAAGTTTAGTTTCAACAGTTTCTTCAAATACGATAGTTTGAAGCTTACCTAAACCAAAACCAGGTTTAACTTGTTCTTTTAATTCTTCACGAATAAATTGAGCAAGGAACTCACGATCGCCAACATTTTCCGGTGTAAACTGTGGGTTATTCTCTAAAATCGCATCAAACATAGAGATTTTCTTGTAGGGCCCTTTGAAGCTAAACACTTCACCTTGGTAAGGCACATCAGTTGTACCCAAAATATCCAAGGCCAACTTTTCAATCATATTTTCAGTTAATGCCATCAAGTCTTTATAATCAGCGTAGGCTTGATAAAACTCGATCATCGTAAATTCAGGGTTATGACGTGTTGAAACACCTTCGTTACGGAAGTTACGGTTAATTTCAAACACACGCTCAAAACCACCAACAACCAAACGCTTTAAGTACAGCTCAGGTGCAATACGCAAGAATAATGGCATATCCAAAGCATTGTGATGTGTTTCAAACGGACGTGCAGATGCGCCACCTGGAATCACATGCATCATTGGCGTTTCAACTTCCATGAAACGTTCATTGTTTAAAAACGCTCGAATTCCAGCCACGACTTTAGCGCGGATTTCAAAAGTCTTACGTGTTTCTTCATTCACAATTAAGTCAAGGTAACGTTTACGGTACTTAACTTCTGTGTCATTTAAACCATGAAATTTATCTGGTAACGGGCGAAGCGATTTCGTTAAAAGCTCAAAGCCTTCAAGATGAACATATAAATCACCTTTTCCTGAACGTCCGATATAACCTTCAGCAGCAATAATGTCACCAAGATCTAGACCTTTAATGGTCTCAAGAATATCTTTTGGTAAACCTTTACGGTCAACATATAGCTGAATACGACCTGTCATATCTTGAATAACCATGAAAGAACCACGGTTTAACATGACACGACCAGCAATTTTTACATAGACATGCTCAGCGCTTTCAATTTGTTCTTTCGACTGATCTTTAAATTGTTCTTGTAGATCAGCAGCGTAATGTTCACGCTTAAACGTATTCGGCCAAGGACTCTTTCCAGTTTCCTTCGCAACATCTTGGATTTGCTTTAATTTGGCATGACGCTGTGCAATTAAATCGTTTTCGGAAATAGTTGGTTCAGAAGTCGATTGAGCGTTTTGTTGCGTCATCTCTGCCTCGATTAAGTAAAAATTAAGTGCTATATCTTAACAGATTGCGGGAGTTTTTCGAATGATTTCAATCAAACAAAAATTAAAAAAGACAATTTTATAGAACCGAACACTACTTTTTAAAGGCAAAATGACTTAGACCAATCGCTAAGATCATTTTTTAAAGCATTTAGTAAAATATAAAAAAATCCAAATAACCTCGATATTCAAAAGGCCCTATTTGCCTTTTATTTTATCAATGAGATTGTGTAGTAAATAATGAAAATTCTATTTTTACATGGCTTGGATTCTTCTCGTGAGTCGACAAAGTTCCATGCCATTTTACATCCTGAAAAATTTTGTATTGACGTCGATTATCGTAACTTAAGTTATGCATCTGTTGAGTACTTCTACCATCAGGTTATTCAGACGATCAAACCAGATTTGTTGGTGGGCCATAGCATTGGAGGCTATTGGGCGCTAAAAACTGCTGCTCAACATAAATTAGCTGTTATTGTGGCGAATCCAAGTCTTACACCTAATTTTCGGGAGGACTACCCTCAACTTTCTGAAGAAGAACTCATTCTCTCTAATCCTAAAATGGCCTATTTAGAATTAGGAGATGAGCAACTTGATATGTATCAGGTTCAAGAAAAACTTGCTCCTTATATGAACATTGAAACTTTTGAAGGTGGACATCATCGCTTGGCCTATCCTTCGCGAATTAATGATCTGATTATAAAAATTTATAAAAAATATTTGGCTTAGACTTACTATAGTTTGATTATATAAAACTGGTGTATATGTGAGTAAAAGAAGCTCTATTTTGCTTCTGCCATTTTTTTAACCACATCAAAACCTTGAACAAAGCCACTTTTCAACATGCCCATATATTCAGGTAAGGTGGCCACTTCAACTTTTAGAGCGGTTATATTATCTTTTTGGGTTAGAAAATATTTTTCTAAGGAACCACTCCACCCTTTAACCTCTTCACTTTCTAAATCCTCCTTACCCTCCTTAATCATTCCTAAATGTTTAAAAATCAATATTTCCGGTTTTTGCATTTGTTCAATCGTAGAAACCATTCCATTGCCTTCACCGTCAAGAAAATAAGTTTTACCACCGATTTCCCAGTCGGTACGCATGGTGGAATCCGGTGCAAAGAATTTCGTCCAAGCGTTATATGTCTCGCTATTCCAAAGTATGTCCCATACTTTTTCTATAGGCGCCTCAATTTCCACTTCATATACTAAATTTTCCATATTTCACTTCCCTGATTTATACCGTCTTAATGACAGCAAATTTTAATTTTCGGTTTTAATAATGACATTCTGTCACATCATAGTTTGTTGTTATTTAGCTTTCGTATGAAATGAATCTTTAAATTATGAGGTGCTCTTTATTTCAAGATACTTTCACAAATAAAATTAATTATAAGAATGCATTAGTTATTATTCGTTTATGGCGAAGTTTTGCCTAAATAACCAGTTATTTGTCCTAACCTGCCATTCATCTTTACTTACGAATGATTAAACTCCGTTATTTACTTTACTTTGAATGTAGAACTGCGTAAAAATTTGATATCCGATCAAAGGCACATTGGTTATTATTGACCGGATCGTAGTTACATTATTAATAGATGGAATAGTTTTACTGAAAGGCAGCTTTGAGCAAACTTATCAGTGCGGAGAGTCTCATGAAAAAATATCAATGTATCGTTTGTGGATGGATTTATGACGAAGCGGAAGGTTGGCCACAAGACGGCATTGCAGCTGGAACAAAATGGGAAGATATTCCAGATGACTGGACTTGCCCTGATTGCGGCGTTTCAAAAGCTGACTTCGAAATGATCGAAATCTAAGAACGTAAAGTAAAAGGCCATGATCGACATGGTCTTTTTTACGAATATTACCCATCACCGTATTAAATAAATAATTCTAACTCTGGAGAAAAAAATGCATCCTATCGTCATTATCGGATCAGGCATGGCGGGTTATACCTTAGCACGTGAGTTTCGTAAGCTTAGCCCAGAGCAAGAACTTGTGATGATTTGTGCGGATGATGCAGTGAACTATGCAAAGCCAACATTATCAAATGCATTTGCAGGTAAAAAAGCACCAGAACAGATTCCATTAGGTGATGCTGCTAAAATGGGTACTCAACTCAATATGCGTATTGAGCCTTTTACTTTTGTAAAAGAGATTTTAGCTGAACACCATGAGCTTGTTTTAGAGAAGGATGGTGTAACGTCGAAGCAACCCTACTCAAAACTAATTTTAGCCGTGGGTGCTAATCCAATTCGCCTTGCAATTGCAGGTGATGGTAGCGATGACATTCATGTCGTGAACTCACTGATTGATTACCGCACTTTCCGTGAAAATCTAGCTCAGCGTAAAGACAAACGTGTTGTTATTTTGGGCGCCGGTTTAATTGGTTGTGAATTTGCCAATGACTTACTTCATAGTGAATATGACATCACTGTAATTGATTTGGCTCCTCAGCCATTGGGTCGTTTACTTCCATCACATATTGCTTCTGCATTCCAGCAGAACCTTGAAGAAGCTGGAGTAAAATTCGCTTTAGGAACCACGGTTGAGAAAGTCAGCAAAGTTAATAATGGCGAAGATTATGCGATAACCCTCGCAAACGGACAAACATTGGTTGCTGACCTTGTTCTTTCTGCAATTGGCTTACAACCAAATATTTCACTTGCTAAAAGTGCAGATATTCAAACCAGCCGTGGCATTATTACCAATGGTTTACTGGAAACAAATCAAGCAGACATCTATGCAATTGGGGATTGCGCAGAAGTAAACGGTACCTTACTTCCATATGTTATGCCGATTATGCAACAGGCTCGTGCCCTCGCAAAAACACTCAGTGGACAACAAACTACCGTTCATTACCCTGCTATGCCCGTTGCAGTAAAAACTCCAGCGGCTCCGCTTACAGTATTGCCTGCTCCAGTTGATGTAGAAGTGAACTGGGAAACAGAAGAGTTCGACGATGGTATGCTTGCCAAAGCAATTGACAATGAAGGAACATTGCGTGGTTTTGTATTGCTAGGTGCAACCGCAGGTAAACAACGCTTAGCTTTAACAAAGCTTGTTCCAGATCTTATTCCAGCCCAAGCATAAGGTTTGTATCAGGAATACTCACTTAGAGAGTATTCCTTTAAGGAATGAATAACATGAATAGCGCCTTACAGTTTAACATTTCACCGTACACATCTTTCATGCAAGAAACCAAAGTCAACTTAGGCAATGGAATTGAATTACATGTAGAAGTGGGCGGAAAACCAGAACATCCAACCATTTTGCTGATTATGGGTCTTGGCGCCCAAATGCTTTTTTGGCCAGATTTCTTCTGTAAATCGCTGATTGATCAAGGATTTCGTGTTATTCGTTTTGATAACCGTGATATTGGCCTTTCTTCAAAAGTACGTCATGAAGGTAAACGGTTAAATACTGTTAAATTGATGGGCCGCTTTGCACTGGGGCTAACTAATCAGGGTGCGCCTTATACTCTGCATGATATGGCAGACGATGTATCTATGCTCATTGATCGTTTAGGCGTGAACAAAGCGCATGTGATTGGTGCATCAATGGGTGGGATGATTGCTCAAATTCTTGCAGCAAAATATCCCGAAAAGGTTGAAAAATTAGGGCTTATGTTTACAAGTAATAATCAGCCTTTTTTACCCCCCCCTTTTCCTAAGCAACTTTTGAGTTTAATTGGTAAACCCGAGTCCCGTGATGAAGAAGGTATTGTTAATCATAGTTTAAAACTATTTCAATTGATCGGTTCACCTGGTTATCTCAACCAAATTGAAGCAATACAAACCGCACGCAAGCTTTATCAACGTAGCTACTATCCTGCTGGTGTACTTCAGCAGTTTTTAGCAATATTATGTACAGGTTCCTTGCTTCAACTGGACCGTAAAATTAAGCAACCCGCTTTAGTCTTACATGGCTCTCGCGATCGTTTACTTCCACCTAGCCACGGTAAGGCTGTAGCAAAAGCAATTCCCGGTGCTAAGTTTGAATTAATTGATGGAATGGGGCATGATATCCCTGCACATTTTATTCCACAGCTTAGCGGTTTATTTGCGCATCATTTTAAATCATCAGACTAGGACACTATGGCTGCATTACCCTCACTAAGACAGCTATCATATTTAGTTACGTTGTCGGAAACTTTGCATTTTACTGAAGCAGCACGCCGCTCTTTTGTCACTCAATCGACGTTATCAGGCGGTATTATGGAGCTTGAACGGTTATTAGGTGGCGTTCTAGTAGAACGTGATCGTCAGAATGTGCGTTTAACACCTTTAGGTGAACAAGTCGTTGCTCGCGCCCGTGTACTACTAGCAGATGCTCAAGATTTAATGCGTTTGAGCCGTGAAATGAGTGAACCGTTAACAGGTGATTTGCATTTGGGTGTTATCCCAACCATTGCACCTTTTATCCTGACACGGTTACTTAATGAAGTGCATCAGCAGTTACCTAAAATTCAGCTGCATTTGCATGAAGCACAAAGTGAAAAAATTGTAGAGCGCCTAGAACACGGTAATCTAGATATGATCGTTCTTGCTCTACCATTTGACACGAGAGGTCTAAAAACCGCTGAAATTTCGAAAGAAAATTTGTACCTTGTATGTAGTAAGCAAGATACTAATGCTCTTCAAGCAAACTCTCTAGATGATCTTGATTTATCAAGATTAATTTTGCTTGAAGAAGGCCACTGTTTACGTGACCACGTTTTAAGTGCATGCCCTATCGGTGAGCGTAAAAACGACAATCGTTTAAAAGCAAGCTCTTTACCAACATTAGTTGAAATGGTTTCTTCTGATTTAGGCTTTACGCTTTTACCAGAAATTGCAATTGAAAATAGTATGATCAAGTTTAATGATCAGATTACTGCAAAACCAATTGAAGATGCACCGAGCCGTACCTTAGCACTAGTGACTCGTAAGAGTACGCCATTGCAAAGTGAGTTCGATGTCTTACTGCAAATTATGCAGAAAATCACGATAAGATTACATGAATAAAAAAAAGGAGTCTTCGGACTCCTTTTTATTTTATTGAGGGGTTAAAGAAGCCCACTTAAACACCCAAGCGGATTGCATATTCAAACTATTATCAGCAATAATTTTTTGTCTAATAATTTGTGCAATGGCATAGTCATTTGCAGGGTCTACCATGACTCGTATTCCTTTAGTCGTTGCACTGGTTACAACTTTGTACCCTTTCGCCTCTAACTGCGACTGAACCGTACTTGCCTTACTTTGATTAGTGGCTAATGCAACTTGTACCATCCATTTCTTTTCTCCATTTTCCAAAATTTCTTTAGCGACAGCTGCATCAAGTTGCTTTTTACCGTCAAATTTTTTCTTTTCTTCTATTTTCTTAGTGGGAACATCTTCGATTTTCTTTTGGGCTAAAAACTCATCTTGTTTTGGTTTTCTTTTTTGGATGAGTACTTTTTTATTTTTCTCACCATTTTTGTTAGCTTTAACATTAGAAGAATTTACAAAATAAGGATATATCGCTTGGTCATCAAACCTTTGAAATACGATGATATCCCCATAACACTTCTGATCTGCATAGGCGGTCACTGGTATTATCCCCAAAAGTATTTTAATAAGTAAACTTCTAATAAAGCATTGCATCTTATTCATTTACCAAAGTTAAGTATATTTAATGCGGCGTATTAAAGTAGATTTCTTGTGATTTGTATATTTTTAAAATTCAATGTTTTATGTAAAAAATCACATATTTTCAAAACATATTGCAGTGCTTCAAATTATTATCGTTTATCCAGCAACCATTTAGAAAAACTAACTAAATTACTTTGAATTTCAGATAATTAAAAAAGCCGACATTTTGTCGGCTTTTATTTAATCTCGTGAGTTCATTATTTAATAATTTCTAATAATGCCCTTTGAGCATTATGCAATTTTTCACCCTCTGCTGGCTCAGCACGAATCCAAGTACCATCACCTTGTAGCAGCCATGCCTGTTGATTATCTTGTAAGTAGTTCACTAATCCTTGTTGATAAATACGTTTTTTCAACGCAGGGTCTTCAACAGGAAAACACGCTTCAACACGATTAAATAAATTACGGTCCATCCAGTCTGCACTTGAACAGTAAATACGTGCATCACCATTATTACTAAAATAATAAACGCGAGTATGCTCAAGGAAACGTCCTACAATTGAACGCACTCGAATATTTTCTGATAAGTTAGGCAAACCCGGACGTAAACAGCAAATCGAACGGATAATCAGGTCAATCTGAACACCCGCCTGAGAAGCTTCGTACAATTTATTGATTAACTGGACTTCGGTTAATGCATTTACTTTAACAATGATTTGAGCTTTACGCCCTGCTTTAGCATTGGCAATTTCTTCATCAATAAAGTTAATGAGCTGAGCATGTAAGGTAAATGGTGCATGTAATAGCTTTTTCAATTTCGCCATTTTGCCCATACCGGTCAATTCTTGGAAGATACGGTGTACGTCTTCACATAGATCTTTATCCGTGGTCATGAGACCATAATCCGTATAAATTCGTGCATTCATCGCATGGTAATTACCTGTTCCTAAATGAACGTAACGCACCAGTTTATTATTTTCACGGCGTACCACCAAGATCATTTTGGCGTGGGTTTTATAGCCGACTATGCCATAAACAACGACTGCTCCAGCCTCTTGTAAAACGTTTGCTACTTCAATATTTGATTCTTCATCAAAGCGAGCACGTAATTCAATAACTGCAATAACTTCTTTTCCGTTACGCGCCGCTTCAGCCAAAATTTGCACAATTTCAGAATCAGCACCACTACGATATAACGTCTGCTTAATTGCTAATACTTGCGGATCACGTGCAGACTCGCGTAGCAATTGAATAACCGGCGCAAAAGATTCAAAGGGATGATGCAGTAAAATATCCTGTTTTTGCATTGCCGAGAAAATACTCTCGGTCTTTTTAAACACTTTAGGCACAATTGGTGTATGCGAGTCATAACGCAAATGAGGACGCTTAAAATTTGAAACCAGACGAGCTAAGTTTACCGGACCATCAACTTTATATAATTGCTCATCGGTTAAATCGAACTCTTCAAGTAAATATTCATAAATGTGTTGAGGACAGTTATGGGTCACTTCCAAACGAACCGCGCGACCGAAACGACGAGAACTTAATTCACCTTTTAATGCTTTAGCTAAGTCTTCAACATCTTCATTCAATGCCAAGTCTGCATTACGTGTAACACGGAATTGGTAACATCCAGTTGCTGTCATTCCCGGGAATAAATCAGACACATGCTCATGGATAATTGCCGATAACATCACGTGATGTTCTTTACCACCTGTTAATTCATCAGGTAGTCGTACAACGCGAGGTAATGAACGTGGTGCCGGCACAACAGCCAAATCGATTTGACGGCCAAAAGCATCTTTACCTTCAAGGGTAATAATGAAGTTCAAGCTTTTATTCACAAGTCGAGGAAATGGATGTGCTGGATCTAAGCTAATTGGTGTTAATACAGGTGCAACTTGTTCCTGAAAATATTTTTTTACCCAAGCAGACTGAGCTGGAGTTAATTCACCACGACGTAGGAAGCAAATATCTTCTTCACGTAGCTTAGGTAAGATTTGCTCATTTAAAATACGATATTGACGCTCAATCGCAGCATGAGCAGTTTCAGATATTTTTTGTAAAACCTGTCTTGGCGTAAGACCATCAGGGCTACGACTTTCATTGCCTAGAGAAAATTGCTCCATTACTCCTGCAACACGAATTTCAAAGAACTCATCGAGATTACGTGAAAAAATGAGCAAGAAATTCATTCGTTCAAGCAATGGATGTAAAGGGTCTACCGCTTGTTCCAATACACGTAAATGGAAGTCAAGAATAGACAATTCACGATTGATATAACGGTCATTATAACTATATTCTATTGGGGTCGTTGCTGTAATCGCTGTATTCATGTCTAACTCTATTCTCTATCCAGCCAAATCTCTATGAACCAGTATGCTGCAAAAATATGACAATTTGGTAAAAACTAAAAAATTAACACATCTTTAAAACAGCATTATTCAGGAATTTGGGTGCCATTCATATAACGTAAAATAACGCGTTTTCTATATTGTAGTTTATGATCATTGCGGTGATCTTGATAATATTTCGGATCAGGCAATAATGCAGCTAAAAAAGCAGCTTGTTCGCGCGTTAAGCTTTTAGCACTTTTCCCATAATAATATTGAGCGGCTGCTTCAATACCATACCGATTTTTACCGAATTCAACTGAGTTCATATACACTTCAAGAATTCGACGTTTTGACCACATCCGCTCCATCATCCAAGTCGCGACTGTTTCTTGGCCTTTACGAATAAATGAACGTTTATTGTATAAAAACAAGTTCTTTGCAAGCTGTTGAGACACGGTAGAACCGCCAGCAACAATCTCACCCTTTTCATTATTTCGCTCAAGAGCAAAACGAATACCCTGCCAGTCAAAACCATGGTGATGAATAAACTTTGCGTCTTCGCCCGCTAAAATCGCATGTTTGAAATTGTCGCTAATATCATCATAGTCGCGCCATTCATGAATGATCGGCTCTGATGTATCAGACCAATAATCAATTCGCATGAACATGGTCGTATCCACTTCATGTGTCCGCCACCAGACCAAACTCGAAAAAATCCAAAGTTGAATAAGGAGAATCGCCCCAATAAAAATTAACAACACGCGAACAATAAAAGCTTTCATGTTCGTCCTGATCTCCTGTATTCAACTTTTTTCATGTTAAGCTGTAAAGCATGTTCATATATAACAAAAGCATAGCATGACTCAATATCAGCCTCCGCACATTAATCGTAAACTCAATGTACAAAATTGGTGGCTGACCGCCCTACTCATCGCAATCAATGTAGGTTTGTTTGTCTGGCAAATTGCGACTGGTGTCGATATTAGTGACCCAGCCATGAAAGATGCCATTCATTGGGGGGCTGATTTTACACCACTTACTTTTTCTGGGCAGCCCGAACGTTTATTTACCAGCATGTTTTTTCATTTTGGTTTAGTTCATCTCATGCTTAACATGTGGGCCCTCTATATTTTCGGTAATGTTGCTGAGTCACTATTTGGCCGCTTCTATTTTATTGGGATATACTTACTCGCTGGCTTATTCGGTAGCCTTTTAAGTAGTTATATGACCATTCAAAATGGACATGAATTACTGCAACATTTCGACCAAAGCTTACTTCCTCATGTCAGTGCCGGCGCATCGGGTGCTGTAATGGGATTAGGTGCTGCGTTAACAGTTCTTTCTTTATTTCCACCTCTGCCTCATCAAGCCTACATACTTGATAAAAAAGCATTATTAATGATTATGGCAATCAACCTTATTTTTGGTTTTGTCGCAACTGGCATTAATAATGCCGCACATATTGGCGGCATGGTTATTGGAGCATTTCTTGCACTGATGTGGTACTTAAGCTATGTCAGCAAGTTTAAAAACACACTCAAAATTTTAGGTCTTTTAGGTGCAGTTTTAATTACAGGTGGTTTTTATATGTACTGTGTACAACTCAATTCACCTTTACTTCCGTTATGGCATGAAATCATCATCCAAAACCCCGGAATTATTCCTTAAGTTACAACTGGTTTAATTCTCTTAAGCTTTGTAAAGGTGGTAAGTTGCAAAGATAACCGAGTCGATAACGACCAATCAAAGCACAGACCAGCATCATGCCAAGCGGTAAAATCAGCCATATTTCAAAATGCCACTGTATTGCCATATTCATTTTATAACTAGCAATAGCACTAATTACTTCTGCAAAACAGCAGGCCACTATGCCTGCTAACAATCCTAAAAACCCTATCTCAAAACTAAGCATTTGCTTCATTTTGTTTTTTGACAAACCAAATGAACGTAATAAAGCAACTTCACGGCGTCGCTCATCCATTAATAGATTTAAACATGCAACAAGAACTAATACGCCTGAAAACCCAACTAATGCTGCCAGTACAGTCACAATTTTGACCAAAACATTCATTAAGCGTTTTACTTCATCTAAAATTCGATCAACATCAATAAATACCGTATTCGAAAACTGCTGAATGATATTAATCATTTTTGGTTGATCTAGCTTAGGTACATAAAAGCTACCCAAGTAACTTCCAGCATTTTCATCTAACGTTTTAGGTGAAAAAATAAAGAAAAAGTTAGGGCTAAAACTTTCCCACTCTACACTTCGGAAGTTAATAACTTTGGCCTGTAAAGTGCCTTCTGGCAGACTAAAGCTAAGCTTATCTCCAATTTGAATACCAAGGCTTTCAGCCGTTTTGTTTTCAACAGAAACTTGCCCTACACCACTAAACTGAGCTTGTCCTTTTGTAATGGCATTGTCATTCGGCAATTGATTAGACTGAGTTAAATTTAATTCGCGGCGCAAAGAATTATTCTGTTTTATAGCTTCTTCCGAAAAAGGTACATCATTCTTTGCCAATAATCGGCCACGGATATTTGGATATAACGGCGTGCTTTGCCAACCATTTTGCTTTAATTGTTGTTCAAAATCTTTTAAGTCAAATGGCGGTAACCCATAAACAAATTGATTAGGTGTTCCTTCGGGAAGTTGCTGCTGCCAACGCTGTAATAAATCTGTTCTTAAGACACTTAACACCGTAATGAGGCTTAATCCTAAAGCCAGAGCAGTAATTTGTAATGCACTTTGAGACGGAGAACGAATATAAAAAGACAACCGATTTTTCATCTTTTTTAAGCTATGAAGCAATAACCAAACAGCGGTGTAAAGAAAAATACAAAGAATGATAATAGCAGCCAAAACCGAAATGCTGAGCATCAAGTTTTCACTCAGCACCAAGCTAAAAACAATCAGGCTGCTAATACCGGCAAAAAACATAAAAAATAATGATTTTCGAGATTTTGCCTGTTCACGAATAACCCGAATAGGCGGTGTATTTAAAAGCTCCCAAATACTTGGCAAAATAAATCCAAGCAGTACAATCACACTCGTAAAAATAGCGATTGGTAACGGCCCAAGTAAAAGCGGTATTAGCGAAAAACTTAATTCCAGCTGAGGAATGAGTTGTAACATCAGTTGCAGCAGGCCATACCCCATGACTAAACCTAATAGACTACCCATCACAATCGAAATCGCACTAACAATAGACAGTAGTCCAATATATGCCCACAAGATTTGGAACTTACTTGCTCCTAAACATCTGAGAAGCGCAATGTGATCTTGGTTTTGTTGAACATATCGTTGACTCGTTAAAGCGATGGCAATACCACACAATAAAATCGTTAAAATATTGGCCAATTGCAAAAAGGTATCTAAGTTTTCAAGTGGGCGTAATAATCGACTATTTGACTCACTTGCATCACGTAAACGCAAGCCTGCCGTTTCATCTAATTCTTTATTTGTAGTTTGATGCTGCTGTTTAAACTGCTTAGAGAAAGCTTGAACCTGTTCAGAGCTACCTGCCATTAATAAGCGGTAATCAATTCTGCTTCCTGTCTGAATTGCATGAGTTTTAGCAATATCAGCTTGATGAATAATAACCGTGGGAGAAAAGCCAGAGAAACCTAACTCCTGATTTGAATCACGCACAATCACGCCACTAAAACGGAAGGTGCCATCCGCAATAGAAACAGCATCACCAAGTTTTACTTTAAGTAAATCAGCAGCCCTTTGACTTAGCCAGACTTCACCAGATTGAATTGCTTGCGTCTTTGGCTCAATTTCTAACTGTCCTCTTAATGGAAATAAAGGCTCTATTGCTTTTACATTGACCATAACAAACTGATCTTGGGTATGAGCCATAGAACTAAATAGAGTGACCTTAGTTTGCTTTAAGCCAAGCTGCTCTGCCCTTTTTTTCCAAGACTGTTCAATAGGTTCATTATTTGATAAAACTAAATCAGCACCCAACATTTGCGAAGCTTGCAAACTGACAGCGTTTTTAACTTGGTCATTGCTAAATTTCAGAGCGGTTGTTGCACTGATCGCAAGCGATAGAGCAATTATGAGCAGATATAATCCACCTGTGCGGAAACTTTGTAGTAAAAGTGGTTTTAGAAGATTGCGCATCATTTAACCACCCTGTACTGTCTTTAGTCGGCCGTCGTCTAATTCAACATGACGCTGACAAAGGGTTGCTAGATTACGGTCATGGGTCACCAAAATCAGAGTTGTACCTAACTCTCGATTTAAATCAAAAAGTAGACTCTCAATTTCTTGTGCTGTCTGACCATCTAGGTTTCCAGTCGGTTCATCAGCAAAAATAATTTGTGGTTCTGCAATCAGTGCTCGTGCAATTGCAACACGTTGCTGTTCTCCTCCAGATAAGACTTTAGGTGTTTGTTCAACCTGACGACTAAGTCCCACTCGATGTAACCAATCTAAAGCTTTTTTCTCTGCAGTTTTATAATCGAAATCTTTACGTAACCTCAAGGGCAACATCACATTTTCAAGCGCACTCAACTGAGGTAAAAGTTGAAAAGACTGAAATACAAAACCAATATGCTGCATTCTGATTTGGGCGCGTTGTTCCTCTGTTAGCTGATGAACAGCTTGCCCGCACAACCAAACTTCGCCTTCAGACGGTTGATCTAAAGTCGCCAAAATTCCCAGCAAGGTCGATTTACCTGAGCCAGAACGCCCCGTAATTGCTACCTGTTCCCCTTCAAAAATCTCTAAATCGATCTCTTTTAAAATCGTAAACTGATTTTGGTTAATCTGAATAGTTTGTGTAACTTGATGGGCAGCAATGATGGGTTGTGGCATGATGTAAAAAGTCCTATGTATTCAGAATCAGAGTCGAAGTACAAATGTATAAATCTTTTTTGATTGGTTCTAAAAGCATCATGCTCATCTCGTTGAGTATGTTACCTATGCTTGTATCGGCGAAAACTATTTTAATTTTAGGAGATAGTATTAGTGCCGGTTACGGAATTGATCCCAAACAAGGTTGGGTACAATTGCTGCAAAAACGTTTAGACCAACAGTATCCCAAACAGCACAAAGTGGTCAATGCAAGTGTTAGTGGAGAAACAACCAGCGGCGCTTTAGCCAGATTACCTAAGTTATTGCAGACCTATAAGCCTAATGTGGTCGTGATTGAATTAGGTGGGAATGATGGTTTACGTGGGCAACCCCCTCAAATGATTCAACAAAATCTGTCTCAACTGGTTCAATTAAGCCAAAAACAAAAAGCTAAAGTTATTGTTTTTGGTATGAAAATCCCGCCAAATTATGGAACTGCGTATAGCAAAGCTTTTGAAAATAATTATAAAGTTGTCAGCCAAAAATATCAGGTGAAATTACTGCCATTTTTCCTAAATGGTGTCGCAGGTCAAAAACAGCTTATGCAAAATGACTTGATTCACCCAAATGCACAAGCACAATCAAAACTAGTTAATTTGGCTTATCCATACATAAAAGGTGCCCTGTAGGCACCTTTTAGTTTTAAGAATTATTGCTAATATGATTAGAAATCAAAAAAAGTAACTTCGCCAGTTTCTAGCGAATATTCAGCACCAACAACAATTAATTTACCTTGTGCAATTAAATTTTCTAGCACAGCCGAACCATGACGTAATTGATTTACTGAAGCAAAAACGTTCGAGCGCACTGCATGGCATGAAAGTTTTTTCAAATCATTTTTTAGATCAGTTTGCATCAAAATTTCAACTGAAGGCCGAACACGGTTCACAATCGACATTAAGTTTGCAGAGGGTGGTTGATCAGGATTCATCAACGTATCAATTGTTGCTTGAATCGCGCCACAATGACTATGTCCTAATACCACAACAACTGGGCAGTCATAACGCTCTGCTGCGAATTCAACACTACCTACTTGTGAAGGTGCAACGACGTTACCCGCAACACGAATTACGAATAAGTCACCAAGACCTTGGTCAAATACCATTTCTGCTGGTACACGAGAATCTGAACAACCTAATACAATCGCAAACGGATTTTGATCCTTTGCCATTTCAGCGCGTTCATGATGCGATAAGGTTTTTGCAAGGGAAGTATTTCCATTTACAAATCGTTGATTACCAGCTCTCAGACGATCTAAAACTTCTTGCGCAGTAGGCATTTTATATTTCCATTGTTTTTTCAAGGTTGGAAATCATTTTAATGTGTCAAATTTTGAATGTCACTGACAAAAAATTAAATCCTTTCCCATGAAAAATTTTAAAAATATGTCCTCTACTTGAATAGAGAATTTACTGCACATTTGCTACTGTTTAGCGAAAAAATAGACATACTTTGGTTCTCGGATTGACTATAATTTTTGTCCTTTTGATCATTGGGCAAATGACTCATTGGCAAAGTTTTTCAATAATTTTCAAACTCGCTTATGCCTCAAGGATGAAATCTTATGACAACGCTGTTTGTATCAACCAAAACTACCCTAAAAAAAACAGCTATGGCACTTGCCTTGGCCTGTAGCCTTACAACAATAACAGGTGTTTTTCAGACGCAAGCAGCTGATACGATAGATATAAACTTTCAGAATATTTTACAACAAGAGCGCAGTTGGGCAGGTTTACAAAGTAAAAGTTTAAAAGTTGGTGATATAACTTGGTCATATAGTGAAGGTGGGTCTGCCACTAAACCCACTTTACTCCTTATTCATGGATTAGGAGGGAGTCGTGATAACTGGAACCGTGTCTCTCGTTATCTGACAGCAAATTACCATGTCATTATTCCTGATTTACCTGGCAGTGGTGAAACCTTAGTTACACAAGACTTTGATTATTCAGTGCCTAATCTTGCCGAAAAATTACGTCGTTTTGTTGAAGCTGCAAATTTAAAAGGCCCTCTTCATATTGCTGGCCACTCACTTGGCGGTTCAATTGCCTTACTCTATGCTGGACAATATCCATTTGAAACCAAAAGCCTATTCTTAGTTGATAGTGGCGGTATTTTCCGTTCAGCAAATACAATTTATCTAAAAGATCCTGCTTACCTAAAACAACTTTTAGTATCTAAAAAGGGTGACTTTAACTATTTATTAAAGCAAACCATGTCTAATCCTCCGTTTATTCCAAAAGAATTTTTAGAAGCTCAAGAAAAGCTGATGATTAATCAGGCACCTCAAACTCAAAAACTGGTTGATCAACTTATTGCACTCAATAAAGTCTACACGCCAGATTCATTTGCAGTTCTCACCAAGACAATCGATGCACCGACACTAATTTTATGGGGTAAGCAAGATAAGATTATTAATGTCGAAGTCGCAAGTGAACTAAAACGACTTTTAAAAAATGCCCAGCCTCCAGTTATTTTAGAAAATGTCGGCCATATGCCGATTTTGGAAGCTGAGCAGTTGGTTATTCAACAATATGTACCGTTTTTACTTAAAGTAGAAACAAATCAGTCTTTAAGAACGACTACACCTTAAATAAAACTTCGGACTTGTGAGACCTTATGTCTACCCAACCGCTTATAGAAAAACTCATTGAAGCTCATCTTGATTTTTTAGATGAAGAATTCGCTCAGCCCCATGTTATCCAACAAGAATTTGAGCAATTTTATCATTGGTTGGGTAGTCGGCAACTACAACACCTCTGGACCTTTGAACAAATTCAGCAGCTGATTCAAAAGCAGATTTTAGACACCCCTGCTTCTGATTCCCTGCTTGAACAAATTGCAGAACATATCCGCTTTGCATTGATTCACCCAACCAATGACACTACAACAATTGAAGATGTTATTCCTGTTTTAACAATTGACGGAATTGCGCAATACGTTGCAAGTAAAGAACAGCATCGTAAAAAAATCATTAAAACGATTGTGAATAATCCTGCATTTTCAGCACTTTTGACTCAACTGATTCAACAAACAATGCATGACTATTTAGATGAGTCGATGTCAAAACGTGTGCCGGGCGTAGGGCGCTTTATGAAAATGGGGAAATCTGTTCTGGAAACAGTGACTGATTCAAATCTAGACGACACGATTAATCATTATTTGCAAAAGAATATTTTAAAGCTCAGCCAAATGAGTGAGCGTGTTTTAAACCAACATTTTGACAATGATAAGCTCTACCATTTTCAAGCAAATGTTTGGCATAAAGTTAAAACCATGCCGCTTTCTGTTTTAAAAAATTATGTAGAAGTTCAGGATTTATCAAAAACTGTGGGTTTAGGACATGAGATTTGGGATCACATTCGCCAAACTTCTTATTTGAAACAACAAGTACATGATGGTATTTACACGTGGTATGTGCGTAATCAGGAACATAATTTTGACTTGTTACTTCGTGATCTGAATATAGATGAAAGCTTAATTCAACATGAACTGACTCAGTTACTTGTTCCCGTATTACAGCAATTAGTTGCAACAGGGCATTTAAGACGACGTGCTCGTGTTTACCTAGAGAAATTTTATTATTCTGAAAAAGCATTAGATATTTTAAATAACAAAGGCGCTTAAAGCGCCTTTGTTATTACTATGGATTAAAATGAATATTTTAGAGAAGCGTAATAAGCACGACCTGGCTCATTGTAAGTTTGGCTAATCGAATTACTGTCTCTTAAAATTTGTTTATCAAATAAGTTGCTTACACCAATACGGGTACTAATATTGTCTGAAATTTTATAACCCATATTAATTCCAGCGGTACTATAGCTTTTTACAGTGCTTGGCTTAATCGCAGAATTTGATCCACCTGAACCAATGCCAGATTCGATTCTATTTTCGGCAAACTGACGTGATTTTTGACGGCCATATTGAGTGAAAACAAAATTCACATCTAACTGATCTGTAATGTCGTAATCAAAGATTGAGTTAATTGTATAGTTTGGAACCAAAGATAATGGATTACCCGTTTGCTTATCTTTCGAGTCCATCATATAGGTAAAGTTATTGGTCCAACGAATATCGCCAAAGTCTAGTCCCAAACTTCCTTCAAAACCTTGAATTAATGCCTTAGGCGTATTTTCCCAACGTAAGATATTCCACTTGGTATTGGTCACAGCTCCTGTATTTGCATTGGTGCTTGAGCCATCGACTGTTCCAACAACATTAGTTCCTGCCACAATCTTATCTTTATAGTCATTACGGAACCAAGTTAAGCTTGCATTCACAATATCTTTTTGGAATTGGATTCCTAACTCTTTGTTTACCGAAGTTTCAGGTTTTAAATCACCATTACCTTGTAATAAACAACGCGAATCAATATTGGCTGGACAACCATTGCCGTTTGTACTGAGTAAGTACCCTTCGGCATTTTGATACATGTTTGGTGCTTTATAAGCTTTTGCTACCCCACCTTTTAAAGTGAAATAATCATTAAGTCTTTGAGTAATGTTTAAGCTTGGGCTCCAGTTAGAACCAGATTTACTATGGTCGTCGAAACGCAAACCTAACACGGCATCAGTGCTGTCTGTGAGTTTCAAGTTATCTTCGATATATGCAGAAGCAATACGTGATTCCATTTTACTGCGATTGCCTTTGGCTAATTGATCGCCATAACCTGAACCGCTGCTATCTGTACCCTGATTTGTCGAAATATTATCTTTAAATCTGTCTTCAACCCATTCAGTACCGAGTGTTAATACGTGTGGTACATAATACTCAAACGGAATATTGGCTTCACCATTCAACCGAAGAGTTTCTAATCTTGAAGTGGCTTTATCATCCAGATTATTAATTTTTCCTTCTGTGCTGCCGCCAAGACCTTCCGGAAGACGTTTATTATGAGTCTTATCATATTGAGCAACTAACTTGCTCTTACCCCAAGACCAGTCCCCTTCATGGGTTAATGCATAGCTATCGCGGTACATCGTATTGGTTTCTTTACCAATAAGTTCCGAGAGAATTGCATCTGCTTCAGCATTTGCATTTAACTGAGAATCGCCAGAATAAATATTACCTTGCTTGCTAGATGAAACATCAAGTAAGACGGTTTGCTGATCTGTTGCTTGCCATGCTAAGCGTCCCGAAATATCTTTATTTTTAACGCCTTCACGCCCAGCGGCTGTACTTCCAATTGATTTATTAATATCAACATCGTCAGATTCTGTTTTATTGTAATTACCATATAGACGGTATGATAGAACATCTTTAATCAGTGGCCCACTTACATTAAAACCAACACGATTTGATGAACCTTCTTTAGAATATTCGGGTTGTGATGTATAAAATTCTACCGAGCCATGGGTTTCGTTAGTGACTTTTTTAGTAATGATATTGACTACACCACCTGCCGCACCCGAACCATATCGAGCTGCCGCTGGTCCACGTAAAACTTCAATAGATTCGATTGCTTCTGCTGGAACCCAGTTTGAATCACCCCGTGTATCACGCTCTCCTTTCCAACCATAACGAACTGAATTACGAGAGTTAATCGGTTTTCCATCCACTAAAATGAGTGTATTTTCAGGACCCATTCCACGAATATCAATTTGTCTATTATTACCACGCTGCCCCGTTGCGCTATTGCCTGTTAAATTGACACCCGGCATACGACGCACATAATCAGAAATATCATTACGAACTGGTAGTTTTTCTAAATCTTCTTGGGTGATCACTGATACACCGAGCGATTGCTTTACTTGCTCTTCAGCCGTTACAAAAATTGTTTCCAATTTCACAGGTTCAGCAGGCTTTTCTAATGCTTGTTCAGCTTGTTCTTGCTCATTTTTTGCAGCATAAGCCATAGACATCATACTTGCCAGTACTGAAACAGAAAGCACTGACTGGATAATACGCTTCGACATAAGTATTCCCAATATATTGATTTATTAAACATCTCTCATTTTAAGTTCCGCATTGTAACAAATCTAAATAAAATTACAAATGATATTGATAATAATTATCATTATTTATATTGAATAATAAAAAAGCCTCAAATCGAGGCCTTTTTATTTCACTTTTCAAATAATTTGATTATTTGAAATAAGCACCCTCAGCTTGGGTATGGTCAGTTTCATCAACCACACGTTGTAGCTCAGGAATATTCTCTTTCAAAGTCGTTTCTACACCTTGTTTTAAGGTAACGTCAATTGCAGAACATCCTTGGCAACCACCACCAAATTTCAAGACAGCTGTTAAACCATGTTCTGGATTATCTTGTACTTCTACCAAGCTACAATTTCCGCCATGCCCTGCAAGACCCGGATTAATTTCTGCTTGAAGAATGTAAGTAATACGCTCTTCAATTGACGCATCTGGACCAACTCGTGGAACTTTAGAGTTTGGAGCACGGAAAGTTAACTGACCACCAAAACGGTCCTTGTTATAATCAATTACAGCATCTAAAAGGTAAGGAATAGATGGTGCATCAATATATGCAGGGAAATCAGGATAGTCCTGTTTATAATCCGTCGGGATCACTTCTTCTGGTGCACTATATGCCATACAGCATTCTGCACGTGGCGTACCCGGATGTTCAACAAAAACTCGAACGCCAATTCCCGGAGTATTTTGTTTCGACAATAAATCGTGCAAATACTCTTGTGCAGATGGGGTAATCAAAAGGTTTGGAATTTCTTCTGCAACAGCAGTGTTGGTGTTCTCAGTCGACATAACAATATTCCTCAAGCTGATGCCTTTATATTAACTGAAGATGAGGTAGATTGAAAAAAAATCAACTAAATTTGTCGGATTTATACACAACAGGGTTTCAACTTAAGTTTTTAATGGCATTATTGGGCTCAGTATTGATCATTTTTTAAATATTCCTTATGTTGCATTTGCCGTTTAACCATACCATTACCCTTATTATTATTACGGTCATTGTCTCTTTACTTGCTTTTAGCAACCAAAATGTGATGAATCGACTTATCTTTTGGCCACCAGCAATGCAACGAGGTCAATTTGATCGTTTCATTACTCATGGCTTTATTCATGCAGATGGAACCCATCTACTTTTTAATATGATCACCCTGTTTTTCTTTGGCAGCATTATTGAAAGTTTTTACCGCCAATATTTTTATGACATGGGTTTTGTATTGTTTTACTTAGGTGCTTTGATCTTTGCGATTTTACCTAGCTATTTACAACATAGAAATGATACAAACTGGGCCAGTCTAGGCGCCTCTGGTGCTGTTTCCGCTGTTTTATTTGCCTATATTTTATTCCAGCCATGGAAGCTCATTTTTGTATTCTTCATTCCAGTACCAGCCATTATTTTTGCTGTTTTATATGTAGCGTACAGCATTTGGGCTGGCAAACGTGGCAATAGTCATATCAATCATAGTGCTCACTTGTGGGGTGCAGCTTATGGGGTCATTGTAACCATTTTGATCGAACCAAAAGTGATTCCACATTTCTTAGACCAGCTTACTCGCTTACCGTTCTAAACTAAAAATTCAAAGAAAAGCCCGCAATGGGCTTTTCTTTTTTTCTCATTTATTTATCACCATAAATTCTCAGTCTTTTTTCTGATTTTCTTTGATCTTTTCCTTGTTTTGATTGCAAAAACCATCTGATTAAACTCATGCCAATTCTTTTAATAATTCAGATGATACAATGAAGTACAAAGCAATTTTATCTAGCCTTTCCATTGCCTTATTTAGCTTATCTTTAGCTGGGTGTAATGACAACGATTCACAAGAAACTGGTGTAAGTAAGCCACAACAGCCCAATATATTATTTATTATGGCCGATGACTTAGGCTATTCAGATTTAGGAGCTTTTGGCGGGGAAATTCATACACCAAATATTGATAGCCTATCTCAAGAAGGCCGTCTTTTAACTGATTATCATACTGCCCAGACCTGCTCACCAACACGCTCACAACTCATTTCTGGTACTGATCACCATTTGGCTGGTATTGGTGCAATGGCTGAGCTCACGCCAGAACATTTGAAGGGACAGCCAGGCTACGAAGGATATTTAAACGAACGTTCATTATCAATTGCACAAGTGCTGAAAGATAATGGTTACCGCACGTACATCAGTGGCAAATGGCATTTAGGGCTAACCCCTGAAAGCAACGCCCATGCAAAAGGTTTTGACCATTCATTTACCTTGTTACAAGGGCTAGATCATCACTTTAAACAAGCTCCAAGTGCATTTAAGCGAAATTCAACATATACAGAAGATGGGCAAATTGTTCCTGTTTCGGCATTGCCTGATGACTTTTTTTCGACTAACTATTTTACCGATAAATTACTTAGCTATTTAGACTCTGGTAAAAGTAGTGGAAAACCCTTCTTTGCCTATGCAGCCTATACTGCACCTCATTGGCCAATTCAGGCACCTGCTGAGTATCGCGAACGTTATCGCGGAGTTTACGATGTTGGTTACGATGCAATTCGTAATGCGCGTATCGCACGCCAAAAACAGCTTGGCATTATTCCTGCAAATTTTGATGCAGCAGAACCAATTTCCACTCAAAACACCCCACAAAAATATGGAAAATGGAATGAATTAACAGCCGAGCAAAAAGCACTTGAAGCCCGAAAAATGGAAATCTATGCAGGTATGGTAGAAAATCTAGATGCCAACGTGGGCCGAATTATTCAATATCTCAAACAAAATAATCTTTATGACAATACTCTAATTTTCTTTGTTTCAGACAATGGTGCAGAAGGTTTTGTACGTGGAGGATACGGCAGTGAATCTGGCTTTGATAACTCTGTAGCAAATGTAGGTATGCCGACTTCGTATCACTATATTGGACCACGTTGGGCTGAGGTTAGCGCTGCGCCATTCCATTTATGGAAAGATACAGCCGGTGAAGGCGCGACCACGGCCCCTGCTATTGTGAAATTACCACATCAGAAAAAAGCAGAAGAAACCAATAACAGCTTTGCATCCGTGCTCGATGTTTTCCCAACTTTACTAGAATATGCTCATATTCCAGTACCTCAAGGCCAATATAATGGCCGTACTATTAATACGCCATCAGGGATTTCATGGAAGCCTTTGCTTGAAAATAAAACAACTACGATTCGCCCCGAAAATTTTAGTTTTGCCGATGAGTTACATGGCAGTAAATATGCAAAACAAGGCGAGTGGAAAATTGCACTTCAAGGGCGCCCTGAATTAGGTACAGGAACTTGGGAGTTATACAACATTAAAACAGACCGAGGTGAAAGACAGAACGTTGCTCAGATTTACCCAGCTAAAGTCCAAGAACTTTTATCGGTCTATCAAAAATATACTGAAAAGAATGGTGTGCAGGAATATAACGCTAAATGAGATTAAAACCATTTTTAGTTACCACCATCAGCCTGTCTTTTATGGCGGGCTGTAGCCAACCTTCACAAGTTTCTGAACCTGTATCATCGTCTCAGAAACAAACTTCTTTAGCTGACTTAGGTTCTATTGAAAAGTGTAAAAATTACACAGGACTACCTCAAAGTTGGCTGAAGAAACCCACTGCTGGAATGGTTTTAATTGCCGATGGGAATTTTAATTTTGGTTCTGAGAAAGCCTATCCCGATGAACTTAATTTTGGAAAAAAGCAAAGGGAAGTTAAAGGCTTCTGGATTGACCAGACTGAAGTCACCGTTGCTCAGTTTACAAGTTTCGTAAAAGCAACGGGCTATATCACCGATGCCGAAAAACAAAAGCAGGCCGCAGTTTTTTCACCAGACCCTGATCATCCACAGCAATGGTGGCAGCTAAAGTCAGGTTATACATGGAAAACTCCAAACGGGAGTAATGGTGCCGTAGCAAACCCTAATGAACCTGTGCGATATGTGAGTAAAAATGATGCTGAACACTATGCAGTTTGGCTTGGACATGATTTACCAACAGAACTAGAATGGGAATACTCAGCTAAAGCAAATTCTCAAACTGATACACCATTACATCAAGCCCCTACCGATGAACACCAACATCCACAAGCAAATTACTGGCAAGGTGAATTTCCTTTTCAAAACCTAAATCAAGATCATTTTAAAGATGTTGCGCCTGTTGGATGCTTTGCACCAAATAATTTTAAGCTATTTGATACGATTGGAAATGTATGGGAATGGACATCTTCTGCCTATCAAGGTGCTCATGAACAACATATGGGAAATTATGCTGATTTAAGACAACAACAAATCACCAGAACACAATATGTAATTAAAGGCGGATCTTTTCTTTGCGCACAAAATTATTGTTCACGTTACCGAAGCAGTAGTCGCTATCCGCAAGACTTTGATCTAGCAGCAACTCATGTTGGTTTTCGAACAATTTTACGATCTCCTTAATTTCTTCTTAATTCCACTAATTAAAGATATTTTTTTAACCAAAATTAGGTCGAAAAATAATCAAAATATTTCTATAGTATAAAAGAGAATGATAAAAAAGTGAGAACATGATGAAAAAACTATTTCTTTGCGCGGCAGCCATTTTCACAATGTCACTGTCAGCCTGTGCCGTTCACACCCCAGATGGCAGTATTGTAATTGACCCAGATTCACCTTACTACGGACAACCTGGAGGCTTTTGCCCACCAGGACAAGCGAAAAAAGGACGTTGTTAGAAATACCTACTTCCAAATAACTTAAAGTTATCTGGAAAAATAAAGTTCAATAAAGTGATGAGTTGAATAGTAAATGGAGGGTCTCAGCCCAAAATAGATGGGATGAAACTAGAAAATTATGGTGCAAAAAAATCACCATATCCCCAAGATTTTTAAAAGACAATCTTATGTTGTCTTCTATCTAGTTTCACCCCAATTCTTTCTTATTCAATCTGACTTTTCTTATCTTTTAATAAAAAGTCTAGTTTTTAATCATTTCTGTATCTGTATTATTGATACATTTTGAACATTTTACCTTCAGGTTAAAACTGATGTATTTGCTTAATACAAAATAATCATTTATGTAACATAAGTCTATAAAAATGTTCTAAAAATGTGAAAAAAATTAAGACTAAAACGAGATGAATTTATCATAATAAATTTCTATTTCACGCTTCATCACAAAAATAATCAATATTATTTTGTCAGTTATTGCCACTCGTTTCCTTTCATTGGCATAGATAATGTATACATCTGTATATTAACCCAGTCGTATAACGAGATATTTTATGTCCAGCACAAGTCAAGTCGAAGGTCTACAATTTCCAGTACACGCCTCAACAAAAAAACAAAGTACATCTCTTACAGGCCAAGAGATTTTGTCAGAGGCTTTATCTGTCGTAGATAATAAAACCGCGCAACAAGTGCTGAATGAAAAAAACTGGCGAAAAAATTACCCTATATATTTTAAAGCACTTGTTAAACACGGGATCTCTAATAGTAGCAACCCAATTACTATTGCTAAGCAAGGTTTGCATAAGGCTCACCATATTTTTGACTTTTATCGTGATAGTAAACATTATTTTTTAAAAGATGCGGTTCATATTGCTTCATCTACATCTCTTCATACAGTAAAACTTAAAGGTGAAAGTGAAGCAGCACCAGAGTGGTATGTTCCTTATAAAGGACAAAAGCTCAGTGGACAAAGCTTGCTTGACCAAATTCAGCGTTGGGAAAATGCAGGCATTATGGAGTCGAGCCATGCTCAAGCTTTACGTGAAGCCGTAGCCCACCCTGAATGGTTTGATTTATCTGATCGAACTATGGTGCTGTTTGGTGCAGCTTCAGAAGCAGGCCCCCTACCTTGGTTAGCTAAATGGAAAGCGAATATTATTGCTGTCGACTTACCAAACTCACGTGTCTGGGGTAAAATTTTAAATACGATTCAACAAGGAAACGCAACTCTCATTGCACCATGTGTTGAACCAGTTGATTCATCCGCAAAAGTTTCTGAGTTAAAGGATAAATTGGGTGCAAATTTACTAACTCAATTACCAGAAATTGCGCAGTGGTTAGTTCAGTTTCCACAAAAATTAGATTTGGCTGCAATTGCCTATTTAGATGGGGAAAAGCATGTTCGTGTTTCCATGGCAATGGACAGCATCATGCAATTTGTAAGTGAACATAAACCAGATACAAGCCTTATGTTTATGTGTACGCCAACCGATGTTTATGCGGTTCCTAAAGAAGTTGCCAAAGCTGCTCAACAAAAGTTTAAATCACGTACAAAAATACAAAAAATGGCGGTGAAAGGTGTTTCCGCTCTTTCGCTCAATCGTTTTTTTCAAGCGCCATATCAAGACTTAATCGCTTGTGAAAATGGAAAAACTTATGGCATTGCCGACTGTCTAGTTGTTGAGCAAGGGCCAAATTACGCCTTGGCAAAACGCATTCAACAATGGCGTGCTATTTTGGCCCGCCATCAGGGACAACAAGTAAGTATTAATATTGCTCCATCTACAACGACTCACTCTGTGACTAAAAATCCATTGTTGAAAGCAGCTTTTAATGGTGCAGAGCTTTTTGATGTAGAAGCATTTAGCCCTGAAACGACCAATGCAATTATGGCTGCAATCTGGATTCATGACTTAAGAAATGAGGCTTCTGTAGCAAATCCTGAAACTGAGCTGGACCATCCGCTTGAACTCATGATGGAAGGTGCCAACCACGGCGGATTGTGGCGTGTTGCTTATTTAGCAAGAACTGCCCTGCCTTTTGCTGCAATCTATGGCTTTGCAATCGAAAAACTACCATTTGGGAAATCATCTAAAAAATAATGATATTAAAGCCCAATTCTAGAATTGGGCTTTTTTCTATATTTATCTATTTATTTTGAAAGTGTGATAGATATTTTTGCATTTCATCAGGCGGCACCATACCGCCTCCTGTCGCCCATATCACATGGGTTGCCTGTTGTAGTTTCTCAGCTGATAGTTGATGTAAAGCCAAATAATCAGGACTCGTCTGGACATAATATGGCCCCATCATTCCAGCTACCGCAGAAGGCTCAAGTTGAATATTTTCGGTTTGATTTAAAAGTGCAATGAGCTCATATAAACGTTCATCATCAATGGTGTAGTAGCCATCAATTAACTGCTGCATAGCACGTCCCACAAAACCTGAAGCACGGCCTACTGCGAGCCCATCTGCGGCAGTTACGTTATCGAGTCCAATGTCATTCACTGAAATCTGATCATGCAAACCTGTATGGACACCCAGTAACATACATGGCGAATGGGTGGGTTCTGCAAAAATGCAGTGAACATGCTCACCAAAAGCAAGTTTCAACCCAAAACTGACACCTCCAGGGCCACCACCAACGCCACATGGCAAATAAACAAATAATGGGTGTTCAGCATCGACTTTAATTTGTTTTTGCTCAAATTGCTGTTTTAAACGTATTCCTGCAACTGCATAACCTAAAAATAATGTTTTTGAGTTTTCATCATCAATAAAAAAGCAGTGCGGATCTTGCTCTGCTGCTTTTCTTCCCTCTTCAACAGCGACTCCATAGTCACTAGCATATTCCACAACATTAACGCCCAGTGAACGTAGTTTATCTTTCTTCCACTGCCTCGCATCGGCAGACATATGAACAGTTACTCTAAAGCCCAGTTTGGCACTCATGATACCAATCGAAAGCCCTAAATTTCCTGTAGAACCTACCGCAACTTGGTACTTAGAGAAAAACGTTCGAAATGAGTCTTGATCTAACTTACTATAATCGTCTTCCAACTTGAGAAGTCCCGCCTCAATTGCCAACTTTTCCGCATGAGCCAAGACTTCATAAATACCACCACGTGCTTTGATTGAACCAGAAATAGGTAAATGGCTATCTTTTTTCAGCCAGAATGTTCCACTCAACTGCACTTGTTTTGTTGAAGATAGTGCTTGCTGCATATGGGCAATTTCAACTATTTCTGATTCAATTTTTCCATGTTGTGCTTGAGTTTCAGGAAACACCTTTGCTAAGTACGGTGCAAAGCGCTCTAATCTGGCTTCTGCTTCACTTACGTCCTCTGCTGTGAGCCCAACTTTTTCTAAAGCTTCTTTTAAAGGATAGCAATGTGGTATAAACCAAAATATCTCTTGATAATTCTGCAATTTTTCAATAAGTGGGAATTGTTGTTTTAGCTGATCTATTTGAATCGCATCCATAATCTATCCTGATATCAAAGTTTTAAGCCTAGCCTCTAAAGCTGCTTGAGACTTTATAACGTCTCGTTAATTTATAGTTGAATGTACATGAAAATAGACTGAACATTAAAAAGAAACAAATAAAAAAGCCACTGTGAACAGTGGCTTTAATTTTTAAAGACGTTTATACAAACTGTAAGAATAACCAGTACAAACCGCCTGACAAACAGATTGTTGCAGGGAGTGTAAATACCCATGCAGATAAAATCGTTTTAACTGTATTAAAGTTTAAACCAGATCTATTCGCTACCATGGTACCTGCAACAGCACTGTTTAAAACGTGTGTTGTTGAAACAGGCATACCTAAACCGTCAGCAGCTGCAATTGTACTCATTGCCACAAGCTCAGCAGACATCCCCTGACCATAAGTCATATGATGCTTACCAATACGCTCACCTACAGTCACAACAATACGTTTCCAGCCAACCATGGTGCCTAAGCCAAGTGCCAAAGCAACTGCTACTTTTACCCAAGTTGGGATGTATTGTAAGAATGAATCTAAGCTACTACGGTATGCTTTCACGAGTTTTTCTTGTGACTGATCCATTTTCGGTAATGCATTCGCTTTATCCAAACGTTTAAACGATGTGGTGCTTAAATACATGTCATTACGAATTTCGCTAATTGCAGCTTCTGGAATATCTTTTAAGTTGTTATAGCTAGAAACACGCTCACCCAAATGATCCGTCATGCTTGCCAATGCAGGCATTACTTCCGGAGTTTGCTGTTTAGTTTGAATATATTTAGTCAAAATAACACGTGCTTTTTCATCGGTTAATTCTGGCTGATTTTGATTCAAAAATACGGCAGTTTGAGAAGAAAGCTGATGGAATGATTGAACTTGTTGTGTATCAAGGTTTTTATTTAATGAATAAGCCAAAGGCACCAGACCAACCAAAATCAGCATGATGAGACCCATACCTTTTTGACCGTCATTAGAACCATGTGCAAAACTTACACCTGTACAGGTAAAAATCAAGATTGCACGAATGATTGCTGGTGGTGGTTTATTCCCTTCAGGTGGCTGGAATAATTCCAATTGGCGTTTAAAAATAGTTTTAACCAACAAGAATACAATCGCTGCAAAAGCAAAACCAATTAAAGGTGAAAGCAATAATGCTTTACCAACTTTAATCACCTGATCCATATCAACACCACTGGTTGTTACGCCAGTCGATGCACTCAATAGATGGTTCATAATGCCCACACCCAAGATTGAACCAATCAAGGTATGAGAACTAGAAGCAGGAATACCCAAGAACCAAGTACCAAGGTTCCAAAGAATTGCAGCAATGAGAAGCGCAAAAACCATTGCGAAACCTGCACCGCTACCCATGTTCATAATCAATTCAACAGGCAACAATGCAATAATGCCGTAAGCGACTGCGCCGCTTGCAACCATTACCCCAAGAAAATTACAAAAACCTGCCCACATGACTGCAACTGGTGCAGGTAAAGCATTGGTGTAAATCACTGTTGCTACTGCATTTGCAGTATCGTGGAAGCCATTTACAAACTCAAAGCCTAATGCAATCAAGAGTGCTGTAGATAAAAGAATAACCGAATAAAGACTCAAAGGCGGTACGTGTGCTAAATCAGCACTCACCTGAAATCCAATATAAATAAGCGTTGCAACAATAATCGTCAGAAACACCGGCATAAAAAACTTAGGTGTCGGGACATGTACATTCGTCGATTTGACTTGCAGGTTTGCCGCAAGTTTTGAATCCGAAACAGGGGGTAGATTAGAATTCATGCAGACGGTAAGAGGATAGAAAAATCCTCTGTATTCTTAAATTAAATTATGACAATTATATGACAAAGCGGCGCCTGATGAAGTCAATTTTTCATATTTTGACCTCATTTGATGCACCTTTCCTCAATGCAATTTATTTTTTTATTAAAATACAATAATTTAAATCAAGTTATATCTTCCTTATTTATGATTATTTTTAAAGCAAAAATATCTAAAAAATTACCTGTATGATTATTTTTTAAACAGCTTAATTGTCATAAAATGGAATATTGAAGATGAAATATTTCAATATCATGATCATTTTATGAATATTTGATGAAAAAACACCCTATTTTTATCCGGACACACTTTTTTTAACGAGTAATTTACGGTGAATGGTGGGTCGTCATAGATCATCATTTGTGCTGCTATTCTGTTACAATAGCGCCGCATTTTTAAATTCGTATATATAAAGGTCAGGGTTTTCTATGTCTACGCTTGCCACCCTAAAAGCGCTTCTTGCTAAACGTATTTTGATTATTGATGGCGCAATGGGAACGATGATTCAGCGCCATAAATTAGAAGAAGCTGACTATCGTGGTGAGCGTTTTGCCGATTGGGCACATGACTTAAAAGGTAACAATGACCTGCTTGTTTTGACACAACCTCAAATTATTCAAGGCATTCATGAAGCTTACCTTGATGCTGGGGCAGACATTATTGAAACCAACAGCTTTAACGGCACACGTGTTTCTATGTCGGACTACCACATGGAAGATCTGGTTCCCGAAATTAACCGTGAAGCAGCACGTTTAGCAAAAGCAGCTTGTGAAAAATATTCAACGCCAGACAAACCTCGTTTTGTAGCAGGCGTACTTGGTCCCACATCTCGTACCTGTTCAATTTCACCGAATGTAAATGATCCGGCATTTCGTAATATTAGTTTTGATGCGCTAAAAGAAAATTATATTGAAGCGACTCATGCACTGATTGAAGGTGGTGCAGATATTCTTCTGATCGAAACTGTTTTTGATACTTTAAACTGTAAAGCTGCCATATTTGCGGTTAAAGAAGTGTTTAAGCAAATTGGTCGTGAATTACCGCTCATGATTTCAGGGACCATTACCGATGCATCTGGTCGTACCTTAACGGGTCAAACTGCCGAAGCTTTCTGGAACTCTGTACGTCATGGTGACTTACTCTCTATTGGTTTTAACTGCGCCCTTGGTGCAGATGCCATGCGTCCTCACGTAAAAACTATTTCTGATGTAGCAGATACCTTTGTTTCAGCGCATCCAAATGCTGGCTTACCAAATGCGTTTGGTGAATATGACGAGACTCCTGAACAGACAGCTGCCTTCTTAAAAGAGTTTGCAGAAAGTGGTCTCATTAACATTACGGGTGGATGCTGTGGTACGACTCCAGACCATATTCGTGCCATTTATAATGCAGTCAAAGACATTGCACCTCGCCAAATTCCAGAAACTGTGCCTGCTTGTCGTTTAAGTGGTTTAGAACCTTTTAATATTTATGACGACTCACTTTTTGTAAACGTGGGTGAACGTACGAACGTTACAGGTTCAAAAAAATTCTTACGTTTAATTCGCGAAGAAAACTTTGCCGAAGCTTTAGAAGTTGCACAACAACAAGTGGAAGCTGGTGCCCAAATTATTGACATTAACATGGATGAAGGGATGCTCGATTCGCAAAATGCGATGGTGCATTTCTTAAACCTTGTAGCATCTGAACCTGACATTTCACGTGTGCCGATCATGATTGACTCATCGAAATGGGAAATCATTGAAGCAGGTCTAAAATGTGTACAAGGTAAACCCGTTGTTAACTCGATTTCCTTAAAAGAAGGTTATGACGAGTTTGTCGAAAAGGCTCGCCTCTGCCGTCAATATGGTGCTGCAGTTATTGTTATGGCCTTTGATGAAGCGGGTCAGGCAGATACCGCTGCACGTAAGCGTGAAATCTGTAAACGCTCATATGACATTTTGGTCAACGAAGTCGGTTACCCTGCTGAAGATATTATTTTTGACCCGAACGTGTTTGCGGTTGCAACAGGGATTGAAGAACACAACAACTACGCTGTGGACTTTATTGAAGCAACCGGCTGGATTAAGCAGAACTTGCCACATGCCATGATTTCAGGTGGTGTATCAAACGTATCATTCTCGTTCCGTGGAAATGAGCCTGTTCGTGAAGCGATTCACTCTGTGTTTTTGTACCATGCCATTAAACAAGGTATGACCATGGGGATTGTAAATGCCGGTCAAATGGCAATTTATGATGATATTCCTAAAGAACTCAAAGCTGCGGTTGAAGATGTTGTTTTAAACCAGAACCAAGGTGAGACTGGTCAGGCAGCTACAGAGAAATTACTCGAAGTCGCTGAAAAATATCGTGGCCAAGGCGGTGCACAACGTGAAGCTGAAAACCTTGAATGGCGGAATGAGCCAGTTGAGAAACGCCTTGAATATGCGTTAGTGAAAGGTATTACTACCTACATCGACCAAGATACTGAAGAAGCACGTTTAAAAGCCAAGCGTCCATTAGATGTGATTGAGGGCGCTTTGATGGACGGTATGAACGTGGTCGGTGACTTGTTCGGTTCAGGCAAAATGTTCTTACCACAGGTTGTGAAATCTGCACGTGTCATGAAGCAAGCTGTGGCTTGGCTCAACCCGTACATTGAAGCTGAAAAAACAGGCAGCCAGTCTAAAGGTAAAGTCCTGATGGCAACTGTTAAGGGCGACGTACACGATATTGGTAAAAATATTGTGGGTGTTGTACTCGGCTGTAATGGTTACGACATTGTTGACCTTGGGGTGATGGTACCTTGTGAGAAAATCTTACAAACCGCGATTGATGAGAAATGTGACATTATCGGTTTGTCGGGATTGATTACCCCATCTTTAGATGAAATGGTTTTTGTTGCTAAAGAAATGCAACGTAAAGGTTTTAATATTCCTTTATTGATTGGTGGTGCTACGACATCGAAAGCACACACGGCAGTAAAAATTGATCCTCAGTACCATAACGATGCGGTGATTTATGTTGCAGATGCTTCACGTGCAGTGGGTGTTGCAACTACCCTGCTTTCAAAAGAAATGCGTGGAAAATTCATTGAAGAGCACCGTGCTGAATATGTCAAAATTCGTGAGCGCTTAGCTAACAAACAACCAAAAGCAGCAAAACTGACTTATGCAGAGTCTGTTAAAAATGGCTTTAAAATTGATGAAAGTTACGTTCCAGCAAAACCAAACCTTTTGGGAACTCAAGTTTTAACAAACTACCCACTTGAAACATTGGTTGAATATTTTGACTGGACGCCATTCTTCATTTCTTGGAGCTTGGCAGGTAAATACCCTAAAATTTTAGAAGATGAAGTGGTTGGCGAAGCTGCAACAGATTTGTACAACCAAGCACAAGCAATGTTGAAAGATATTATCGACAACAACCTTTTTGATGCCCGTGCTGTATTTGGTATGTTCCCTGCCCAGCGCACTGACGCTGACACAGTGAGCGTATTTGATGAAGCTGGTCAAAATGTTACGCACACATTTGAACATTTACGTCAACAATCAGACAAAGTAACAGGTAAACCGAACTTGTCTTTGGCAGATTACATCCGTACTGACCGTGAGCAACAGGACTACTTGGGCGGATTCACTGTATCGATTTTTGGTGCAGAAGAATTAGCAAACGAGTACAAAGCCAAAAGTGATGATTACTCTGCAATTTTAGTTCAGTCGTTGGCTGACCGTTTTGCAGAAGCTTTTGCAGAACATTTGCATGAACGCATTCGTAAAGAGTTCTGGGGCTATAAAGCTGATGAAACACTGAGTAATGAAGAACTGATTAAAGAGAAATATGTCGGTATTCGCCCTGCACCAGGTTACCCTGCTTGTCCAGAGCACTCTGAGAAAGCGGTGTTGTTTGACTGGCTAGGTTCTACCGATAAAATCGGTACTAAACTCACTGAGCATTTTGCAATGATGCCGCCATCTTCGGTGAGCGGTTTCTATTATTCACACCCTCAAAGTGAATATTTTAACGTGGGTAAAATCTCTCAAGACCAACTTGAAGATTATGCAAAACGTAAAGGCTGGACACTTGATGAGGCGAAGCGTTGGTTAGGGCCGAATTTGGATGATTCGATTGTTTAAGCTTAAGTAATTATAAAAAGTCCCCTCGATTGAGGGGATTTTTTATTTTTGTTCAAATACCCCTGTAATATGAGTCATACCATTAAGTGTATTTGCTCCTGCTTTTACATTATGAAAATAAAAAGTTTGTCTATCACTATCTGAAGTTATGCCCGAACAAGGGATTTCTCGATTTCCGCACATGAACTCTTGTTCACCAATTATTGTTTTAACGCTTAAATGTCCTGCCAGCTCTTGAATGATAGATATATCAATCAATTCATTACTATTTTCAAAACCTAGATTATAAATTTTTCGATCATTTTTAACTGTAGCTATATAACGATTATGAATAGGCAACATTACTATTTTTTGATCCCCAAATTGTAAGTCACTATAAGTTTTAGGCATGTTCACATTTACACTAACATTTAGTCTCCTATTATTAATGTGATCAATCAATTCTATATTTTCTAGATTAAAATCTATATTTTTTTGATCTTCCTTCCAAAACTGATCGCTCAATTTCTCTATATTTTTAAAATCCCAACCTTTATATACCAAATTAATTAATGCATTACCTTTCACCTTGTTTTCATAAAAGATTATACTTAAATATGAAATATCTTCATTTTTCTTCAAAGTAAATTTTTTGGTAGTGTATATTAATTCATTATTATAATATTGCTTTGACTCCTCAAAATCTATAATTTTAAAAATACTTCCATCAATAGCAATATCATTAACTTTGATAGCTGAAAATCTATCTTTTTGAAACAATGGCCAATTTGAAGGAACCGTAAAATTTATATTCCCAGACACAACTACGGGAACTCTATTTCCTACCTCCTCTTCGTTTATAGAAGTTACTGAGAACTCATTTTTGGACTGATTCAAATCAAAACTCAATTTCAATTTATCCCCGAAATTTTCTATCTTATATGTCGTACCATCTGGACAAGTTAAGATTGGTAAACATATAAGTGCCTTATTTAAAGTATCCTTCCATACCAAATAATCTAAACTCGCTATATTTGAATAAGGTTTTAATGAAATAGAGCCCAAGAGCTTTTTTTCCTGTCCCGTTAAATTAATCAAGACAGCCTCAGTAGGTTCATTACCATAGGCAATTAGGTCATAGTTGGTTATGGCTGGGTTCAATTCAACCTTTTCATTAACACTAACGCCTTGTATAAGCAATGTATTATCTTTATTTGGTACTATACTTTGGTTATTTTCACCACATCCAGTCAACATTAAAAAACTTAATAGACTAAACTGTATTTTTTTCATTTTTTCAAATCCTATTTATAATTTTTATTCATCTTATAACACATAATTATTTAAACCAAACCTTCAAAATAGCCAACTTCCTATTAATTAATATCTACATTTCATTAGCATATGGAGATAAAAAATCCCCCAACCTTTTAAGATTAAGGGATTTTAAACAATCTATTTCAATACTATCTGTATCAAACACACATGAACTTTACTTCAAATGTGACTTAATCTTCTCTTTAACTGCTTCAGTTGAAATACCATATCGATCATGCAAAGTTGGTAATGCCCCTGCATCTAAAAATGCATCTGGCAAACCAATCATATCAAAACGAGGATGTTGTCCATTTCTTAAAAGTAATGACCCGACTGCTTCCCCTAAACCACCAATCACAGAATGATTTTCGGCAGTTAAAACAGGACGTTCGCCTTTTGCGACTTCATCCAAAATAGTTTGTTCATCTAAAGGCTTAATGGTAGGTACATGCAGCACTGAAACCTCAATGCCATCTTTTTCAAGCTCTTCGGCTGCCTCAAGCGCACGCATGGTCAACAAACCAGTCGAGATAATGAGTAAATCTTTACCCGGTTTAATCACCTGCGCCTTACCCAATTTAAACTGGTAATTGTATTTATCGAGCACTAATGGAACCTGACCACGCAATAGACGCATATATACGGGGCCATTATGAGCCGCAATCTGAGGAATCGCTTGTTCGATTTCCAAGGCATCACATGGGTCAATGACCATCAGATTCGGCACTGCACGGAAAATCGCAATATCGTCAGTCGCCTGATGACTTGGGCCATAACCGGTGGTTAAACCCGGAAGCGCAGCGACGATTTTGACATTGAGGTTATCCTCGGCAATTGCCATACAAATAAAGTCATAGGCACGGCGTGATGCAAACACAGCATAGGTAGTGGCAAAAGGAACAAATCCTTCACGAGCAAGTCCTGCTGCTGCGCTCATCAAAAGTTGTTCTGCCATGCCCATTTGGAAAAATTTGTCTGGGTTTTCTTTGGCAAAAATATGTAGGTCAGTATATTTTGATAGATCTGCTGATAACCCCACAATATCATCACGCTCTTTTGCCAAGGCATTGAGTGCATGACCAAATGGTGCGGGTTTAGTCGGTTGACCCTCAGCAGCAATGGAAGCAATCATTGCCGAAGTGGTTAGTTTTTTCTTAAGAGGATTGGCTAACTGGCTCATGGTGTGTTCCTTACTGTTCGTAGTGGGTCAAAATATTTAAAGCGTCATCCCATTCATGTTCATCAACACGAATGAAGTGTGTTTTTTCGCGGCTTTCCAAGAACGACACGCCTTTACCCATTTTGGTGTCACAAATAATGACTCGCGGGCATGCTCCTTCATAGTTTCGTGCTTGATCGAATGCCTCAAGTAAAGCTTCTATGTCATTGCCATCTACGCGTTGGGTGTACCAACCAAACGACTGCCAACGGTCTACAATGGGTTCAAAAGCCAAAATTTCGCTTGAATGCCCATCTGCCTGTTGGTTATTTACATCAATAATGGCTATTAGGTTATCTAGCTTCCAATGAGAGGCAGACATCACCGCTTCCCATGTTGAGCCTTCATTTAGCTCTCCATCGGACAGTAAGTTATAGACAAAAGCATCCGACTTTTTCTGTTTCAGCCCTAAACACGCACCGACTGCAATTCCAAGACCGTGACCTAATGAACCACCTGTAATTTCCATGCCCGGTGTGTAAGAAGCCATGCCCGACATCGGTAAACGGCTGTCATCTGCTCCATAGGTTTCAAGTTCTTCAAGCGGAATAATGTTTGCTTCAATTAAGGCTGCATAAAGTGCAATTGCATAGTGCCCAATAGACAAATAAAAACGGTCACGGCCTTCCCACTCTGGGTTTTCTGGCTGATATTTCATGGCATGAAAATAAGATACGGCCAGTAGATCTGCGGCACCTAGAGCCTGTCCAACATAGCCTTGACCTTGTACTTGCCCCATACGTAAAGCATGTTGGCGAATGTGGTAGGCACGTTGTTGCAACTCGGCAAGTTGGCCTGATTTATCAATATTTAACATTGTCATTTACTATTCCTTATTAACGATTGACCAGTTTTGCCGGAACGCGCAGAACCAAGCTGGCACCGAAAATTAATACTGCTGTGATTAAGAACATGCCAATTGCATTTGAACCTGTATTTGTGGTGACCCAACCGATTAAATAAGGTGAACAGAATCCGGCAAGGTTGGCGAAGCTATTGACGGCTGCAATACCTGCCGCTGCCGAAACACCACCCAAAAAGTTGGTTGGTAACATCCAGAATAAAGAAGATGCAGTGAGCACACCTGAGGCTGCAATGCAAAGGCAAATTAAAGAAAGTGTCAGATTTGAAGCGAGCAAAGTCGCAAGGGTGAGTGCGATTGCACCCGCACACATTGGGATAATTAAGTGCCAACGGCGTTCTTGGAAATGGTCGCCACTACGCCCTGCCAAAAGCATAACTACAATGGCGCACATATAAGGAAGACTCGTAAGTAGCCCAATATGCCAGTTATCACTGATGCCTGAGTTACGAATGAGAGTGGGTAGCCAAAAGGTAATGGCGTATTGGCCCATCACGACACAAAAGTAAATGCCTGCAAGTAACCATAAACGTTTATCCGCGACAAACTCTTTAACGCTCCCATGACCTTCTTTGTGTTGGTTATCTTGAGCAAGCTCTTGCTTCACCAAGTTTTTCTCATCTTGAGTTAGCCAGTTAGCGTCTTGAACGGAATCTTTTAAAACAGCAAGTACGAGCAAACCAACAAGCACAGTAGGAATGGCTTCAATGAGGAACATCCACTGCCAGCCAAACCAGCCATGCACACCGCTCATTCGGTCCATGATTAAGCCTGAAAGTGGTCCACCAATCATTCCTGAAATTGGAATTGCGATAAACCAAAGTACGGTCATGCGTGCCCGACGATAAGACGGGAACCAGTAAGTGAGGTAAAGTAACAAGCCCGGAGCCAAACCGGCTTCAGCAACACCGAGTAAGAAGCGTAAGGTGTAAAATTGCCATTCGGTTTGAACAAAGGCAAAACAACCTGACAAAATGCCCCATGTAATCATGATGCGGGCAATCCAGCGTCTTGCACCTACTTTATGAAGTACGATGTTACTTGGCACTTCACAGAGAAAATAACCAATAAAGAAAATCCCTGCACCCAATCCATATACAGCTTCACTAAACTGTAAATCGCTCATCATCTGGAGCTTGGCAAAACCAACATTGACTCGATCTAAATAGGCACAAAAATAACAAAGCATTAAAAATGGCATGAGCCGAAATGCAATTTTTCGATACGCCGATTTACGAACTGCCGTATCTACTTCAGATGAAAACACTGTATCCATCATGCGAATCCCTTTACATTTGGCCACAGTATCCTCTTGTGACCATCATTCTATTTTTAGTTTTGAAATGGCAAGCTTTAATGAATCAGCATGCCACCATTTACATCGAGTGTTACACCCGTTAAGTACGCTGACAGATCACTTGCCAAAAACAGTGCTGCATTTGCAACATCTTGTGCTTTACCTAAACGGCCAAGTGGAATACCTGCAAGAATGTCATGACGACGGTCATCATTCATTAAACCACCCGTAATATCAGTCTGGATTAGACCCGGAGTAAGAGAATTTACACGAATCTGATCGCCACCAAACTCACGAGCCATCGCTTTTGCCAAACCTAAAACCCCAGCTTTTGCAGCGCTATAATGCGGCCCGCCAAAAATACCACCACCGCGTTGTGCTGAAACAGAAGATAGACACACAATGCTTCCGCCACCATTTGCTTTCATGGATGGAATAACAGCTTGCGACATAATGAGTGTTCCGCGCAGGCTGACATCTAAAACACGGTCATAATCATTGCGTTGAATATCAAGTGTTTTTACAGGTTGGGTAATGCCTGCATTATTAATTAAAATGTCGATTTTTCCATAGTGTTGTATAGCTTGTTCAACAGCTGCTTTGACCTGCTCTTCATTTGCAACGTTTGCAGCAAGACCTAAATGCCCTTCTCCAAGTGCCTTTGCAGCGTTTTGGCTTTGAGCAAGATTTAAATCAACAATAATGACTTTGGCACCTTGTTGTGCAAAGATTTCTGCGGTTGCTCGCCCAATTCCACGTTCTGATGCTGCACCGGTAATTAATGCCACTTTTCCTTGTAGTAACATGTTGAATCCTCTTTTACACTTTATTTCCTGAGTTCGGACTTAGATTCTCTTTTTTCAGAGGTTCCAGCAATCATCTCGAATTCAACAAGGCATGAAAAAAATTCATGCCTGTGCTATTTTTAAATAAGTTTTAGGGATAAAAACGGATTATTTCATGGATAGTAGTGAAAACAATTTCAACCAGATGCCGTCAATTAAAACATTACAGGCTTTTGAACAAACCGCCCGTTTCGGCAATGTTGCTAAGGCAGCGGAGCATTTGAATCTCACTCCTTCAGCAGTCAGTCACCAAATTGCCAAACTAGAAGAAATGATTGGGCAGAGTTTATTTATTCGTGGTGCCCGTGGTGTGACGCTTACCCCGTCAGGTGAACGCTATTTTCAGGATGTCACGACCATTTTGCATAACCTGATGTTAGCCACTGAAAAAGCCGCTGATAAAAGTCCTAAAGACAGTTTATATATTCATTCATCCCCAAGTTTTGGTTTGCTTTGGCTACTGCCACGCCTCGAATCATTTAAAGAAAAGTTCCCAATGATTCAGGTCAACCTATCGTGCTCTTATGAAAACTTGCACTTTACTCGTGACAAGATCGACATTGATATTCGCCATGGCCTACCTAACTGGACGGGTGTGGAAATCAGAACCATTCGTAATGAAAAGCTAGAAGTGCTTGCATCGCCTAAGTTGCTTGAGCGCAGCCCAGTGCATAAGCCCCAAGATTTATTAAAAAAAGAACTGATTTTATCGCGCTCAACCTTAGTCACTTGGCCCCAGTGGTTTGCGCATCAGGGCTTAAGCATTCCTGAGTTTCCCTACACTTTGAGTTTTGACCGCTCTTATATGTCACTTGAAGCGGCAACGCATGGACTAGGTTTTGTTTTAGAAAGTAATTTACTCACTCAAAATTATTTGGAGTCTGGAAAATTAGTTAGAGTTTTTGCAGATGAGTTATCAATTCCTATTTCTGCTCATCATCTGGTTTACCCGCGAACCCATCAGTTTATTCCTAAAATTGAGCTGTTTTTAAACTGGATTCATGATGAGTTGGCAGATTGAGAAAGCAATTTCTTAAATAATCTGAATTTGCTCAACTCTTAAGTGATGCATCATCTCTCGAACAAATACAAAGTAGGTAAAAATATAAAGCTGATTTGGGACTACTTGGCTTGTGTAGTAGCTCAAATGCTCAATAAATTCATTGAATCCATGCTCAAGCTCAATGCGACTGATTTGCTTTTTAGCACTAAAAAATAACTCACTGAGTTGTGTCATGGCTGTATCAGACGTAACAGCTACACCACTTATATTTAGGTCTCTGAGTGGCTGAGACTCTATAATTTCTTCAATAAAGTAAATCATCTTTTCAATAGTAAGCTCATCAATAACACCATGGCTGATGCTTTTTGACTCAACAAAACCCAAGCCCTGTTCAATTTGGATGTGTTGGTTGTTTAGGTCAAATGATAGGCCATTGAGACCAAGTGAAATTTTTAAAATTGAATCGGGATGAGCCATAAAAATGGCGTGCTGTTGAAGTTTGCTAAAAAAGTTACTTTATTTATAGCCTTAAATTGTGCTGGTTGTTCAATATTTAGCATTAACCACTCGATTATTATTAACACTATATATAATAAAAACCTCTTTAAAAAGATAAAAAATCAATCTTATATTCATCCAATCCTACTATTACAAAATAGAGTATAAACATGAAAAAATTAGTAATTTTAAGTTTCACGATCTGTAGCTTTGCGCAACTTACAAATGCAGCAACATTAAATGTAAAACCATATGGTACGACTCAAGATGGTCAAAAAGTTGATCTATACACCATGAGCAATAACAAAGGTATCTCTGTTTCTTTTATTAGTTTTGGTGGCGTAATTACACAGATTTTGACTCCCGATGCACAAGGTAAAAAAAACAATATCGTTTTGGGCTTTGATGATCTAAAAGGTTATGAAATAACTGATACTAAGGAAGGTATTCATTTTGGTGGATTAATTGGACGTTATGCCAACCGTATTGGCAATGCTAAATTTAGCTTAGATGGAAAAACGTATAATCTTGAAAAAAATAATGGACCGAATTCATTACATAGCGGGAATCCTGGTTTTGATAAACGTGTTTGGCAAGTTAAGCCCCTCGTGTCTAAAGGTGAAATCGTCAAAGCTTCTCTTAAGTTAACCAGTCCAAATGGTGATCAAGGTTTTCCCGGGAAATTAGATGTGGAAGTGATATATAGTCTTTCAGATCAAAATGAATTCCAGATTGAATATAAGGCCAAAACTGATCAACCTACAGTCGTCAATCTCACCAACCACAGTTATTTCAACTTGTCAGGTGCTGGGAACAACCCGTATGGCGTACTAGATCATGTTGTACAGCTCAATGCAGACCGTGTATTGGTAACCGATCAAAATTCTTTACCAACAGGTGAAATTGCTTCAGTTGCAGGTACACCTTTTGATTTTCGGACTCCTAAAGCAATTGTAAAAGATATTCGAGCAAATAATCAGCAATTGGCGTATGGATATGGCTATGACCAAACTTGGGTAATTAATCAAAAGTCTCAAGGGAAATTAAATCTTGCAGCTGTTGTGGTTGATCCAAAATCTAAACGGTCCATGCAAGTCTTCACCACTGAACCAAGCGTTCAGATGTATACGGCCAATCATTTATTAGGAAATGTTGCTGGCGCAAATGGCGTACTTTATCGACAAGCAGATGCGCTAGCATTAGAAACACAGCATTTTCCAGACAGTCCCAATCAACCGACTTTCCCATCTACACGTTTAAACCCAAATCAAACGTATAACAGTGTCACCGTATTTAAATTTGGTATTCAAAAATAGTCTTTTGAATTGAAACTATATTCATCTTAAAAAAGACTCTCAGCTTAATATGACTGAGAGTCTTTTCATTTATTTAACCTTTGTGTTTGGTAAAAATGCAGTTGCAAAACCAAGTAATGGCAACAATGAACATAAACCAAATACCCATTCAATGCCGTTAATATCAGCTAAATGCCCTAACCCTGCTGCGGCAATACCACTTACCCCAAACATCAGACCGAACATTAAACCTGCAATCATGCCCACACGGCCCGGAACAGCTTCTTGTGCGTAAACCACCATGGCTGCAAAAGCAGATGACAATATCAAACCTGCAATAATTGAGAAAACTGTTGTCCAAAATAAGTTTGCATACGGCATCATTAATGCAAACGGCGCCATACCTACAAATGAAACCCAAATAACCGCTTTACGGCCAATTTTGTCACCAATTGGACCACCCGCAAATGTTCCTAAAGCAACAGCAGCCAAGAAAGCAAATAAGTGCAATTGTGCCGTTTGAATGCTGATATGGAACTTTTGAATCAAGTAAAATGTAAAGTAATTACTAATGCTGGCAATGTAGGTGAATTTGGCGAACATCAACACACTAATGGTGCTCAAAGCAATAATGAGCTTACGACCATGCAATTTACTATGTGCTTGAGTCACCCGTGTTGCCACCTGACTTTTAGCATGACCAATCGTCCAACGGCTTACACCAAATAAAACCCAAATGGCTAAAAGTGCAAATATAACTAAGCCAGCAACTGCATGCTGCCCAAACGGAACTATCAGCAAAGCTGCTAATAATGGACCAATGGCAGTGCCTGTGTTTCCACCCACCTGAAAAGTTGATTGAGCCGTACCGAAACGCCCACCGGATGCCATACGCGCCACTCGTGAAGCTTCAGGGTGAAAAGTTGCAGACCCTACACCAATAAGCGCAGATGCACATAACAACACAGTAAAGCTTGGTGAAAATGCCAACAAGATAATGCCGCAGAATGTAACCATCATTCCCAGTGGCAGAAGATACGGTTTTGGATGTTTATCGGTATAAAGTCCAATCCAAGGCTGTAGCAGTGAACCTGTAATCTGGTACACAAACGAAATTAGGCCAACTTGAGCAAAACTCAGTGAAAAGTTTGCTTTAAGCATTGGATAGATGGCTGGTAAGACTGCCTGAATCAAATCATTCAGTAAATGTGCAACCGCCACGGCGCCTACAATTTTAATAATCATTCCTTGAGGCTGATCATTAGCAACGGTATTGGCAATACCATCTTTCAATTGTATTGAAGACGTCATACCTGAAAAACTCCAATATTTTTAAGTAAGGTGCTTATTGTAAATTGTCGCTTATAAAGTTATCTTCCAATAATCATCGTATAAGTGACAATTTTTAGGATAGATTATGTCCGATTCTCTTATTCAGTCTGATTTGTCTGAACTTGTGATTGGACTATCTTCCGAGCATGCCTACCGAGAAATCACGCCGACTCATACGCATGCACGTGCTCAGTTTTTATATGCGTCCACTGGAAATATTCAGGTTTTTACACCTAATAATGTCTGGATTGTGCCACCCATGTGTGCGTTATGGATTCCTGCCCATGTCGAGCATAGTGTGATTTCACTGAGTCACGTGAAGTTAAATACTGCTTTGGTTGAAATAAATGCAGCTGCTTTGATGGGACAACATTGCTTTATTATTCGGGTGAGCAACCTTTTGCATGAGCTTTTGATTCGTTTAAACGAAATTGAACGCGAAAACTCACCAAATATTACGACCTCTCAAGAGCTTTCTCGTTCTTTGCAAATTCTAATTTTTGAAGAAATTCATCGAGCCAATTTATTGCCTATCCAGATTCCATGGCCAAAAGACAAACGATTATTAAAAATTTGCCAAGCCTTATTACACGCGCCTAATCACTCAAAAGATTTAACAGATTGGGCGGATGATATTGGCACGAGTTCGAGAACTTTAATGCGCATGTTTCAAAAAGAAACCGGGTTGTCTTATCGAGCATGGGTACAGCAAATGCATATTGCACTTGCCTTGAGTAAAATCGCGAATGGTGAATCTATTGCTCAAATTTCCGAGTCACTGGGGTATAACAACCCCAGTGCTTTTAGTGCGATGTTTAAACGACATTTAGGAAAAACACCTCAGCAATTTAGAAGTGTTGCGATGTCGTTATAAGTCTTTTTTTTTGAGCGTATTTCATGCTTTTCGAGCAAATCGTCAAAATCATGATAGACGTGCAATTCTCGATCCTTATCGGTTCTCGCATGATCTAATCGTTGTTCAGGATCAACCAAAACGAGTGTATGACCATCATCAATCAGACGATCTACACCTTCTAAGAACATACGTTTACCCACCTCATGGATCAGTGAAATCTGGGTCAAATCAATTACGATTGTGCTGTGGTCAGTCGTCTCGTCTTGTAAAATACGCAATAACATTTCAGCTTCGGTAAATTTCAATACGCCTCGAAGCACATACACACTCAATGATGCATCTTTCCCTGTACGATAATGGCTCTGTACAATGGTTTGTGCAGAAGGTGTACCTTCCATAAGGTGTAATCCCATGTCACGAGATAGGCGCTCTAAAATATCGATACCACGTATACTATGACCATGCTCATCTAGTCGAGGAGAAAAAGCAGCAATACTGACCTGACCCGGCAGCACACCTAATATACCGCCTGCCACACCACTTTTAGCTGGAATTCCTACAGTCGACAACCAGTCACCCGCAGCATCATACATACCACAACTCATCATGACACTGAGTACTTGTCTCACTACAGATCGGTTCAACAGACGCTTTCCAGTTTTAGGATCAACCCCACCATTGGCAAGTACACTGCCCATACGTACAAGATCTTTAACCGTCACCAAAATCGCACATTGGCGAATATAACCATTCACAATATCGACAGGATCAGTTTCTAAAATTCCAACTGTCCGCAACATATAGCCGATTGAAAGATTACGATAGGCTGTTTTGACTTCCGAATCGTAAACAGACTCATCAAAACTTAATTCACGTCCTGCAAGCTCGCTCATAAAACGGCGTAGAATTTCTGCACTATGTAGACCATGTTTGACCTGAATCAATGAATGTACAGTAATTGCGCCAGAGTTGATCATCGGGTTTTTCGGACGACCATCTTTACCCAATGAAATTTCATTGAAGGCTTCCCCAGAAGGTTCTACCCCGACTTTATCAAGTACCGCATCAATGCCAAGCTGTTGCATAACATAGGCATAGACAAAAGGCTTAGAAATCGACTGAATGGTGAATTCGGTATCATCATCGCCAATCGAATAAATTTCACCATCTACCGTAGACATGGCTAAAGCCAATCGGTCTGGATTTGCATTTGCCAACTCTGGAATATAGTCAGCTAGATGCCCGCTATTATCTACCTCACAGGCTTCTATCACATTTGCCAAATAATCTGGGAGAGGGGTTTTCATGGTGAGTAACCTTAAATGAGGAGATTTACACTTTCGAGCATTTTTTCAGCACAACCAGCTGATAATATTAAAATTATACTTTTTGAATGAATTAAAAATCACGATATAAGTATTGTAATTCCGATGCCTGATTTATTTCAAGCTCATTATACCTTTTTCAAAACTTTAAATAGAGGATTAGATTATTCTTTCTACAAATAACACTCCATTTAAATGATCGACTTCATGTTGAACAATACGAGCAGGAAAACCGTGAAAAATTGTCTCTACCACGTCACCTTCTAGTGTTAAGTATTTAACCTTGACCATTTCTGCACGTTCAACTTGTCCACGTTCATCTGGCACACTTAAACAGCCCTCTTCGCCCAAACAAGTTTCACTCGAAAACTCCAAAATCTCTGGATTTACCATCACCACCGCATCCATTTCAGGAGCATCTGGATAACGTGGATTTGGTCGAGATGCCACAATAATGACTCGTTTAGAGATGTAAACTTGCGGTGCAGCAATGCCAACACCGTTACGTTCAAGCATAGTGGCATGCATAGCGGCTGCAAGCTCATAAAGCCAATCACTGTTCAACTCAATTGGTGAGACAGGTGCAGCAATCAGTTTTAAAATGTTTTCACCTTGCTTGGCAACTGGTAAAATCACGCTCATCCCTTGGCCTCTAATCAAATTAGGTTTTACTTATTTTATTGTGTCGCTGAACGACTCAAAAGAAAAGCGATTCCTTCATCTGTTTTTGTTTCATCTAAAGCAATTTTTTGTTTTAAACAATTTTTATTCTTCATGGAACACAGTTTATCTAGGGATCGATCATACAAAATATCCTCCATTTACTTTTAATTCACTTTTCCATTAATATCCAAACTTCGATTACAACAATTAAGTAAAAAAATGGATCAAGAATTAATCTTGCAGGATGCGAACTATCTGAATAAAGAAGATAAAAGAACTCTCGCCCTTTCTTCTCTGGGCGGTGCTTTAGAGTTTTACGATTTTGTGATTTATGTGTTCTACGCCAAAATCATTTCCGACTTATTTTTCCCAAGCACACTCAGTCCGTTTTGGGCCATGCTCAATACTTACGGGATTTTTGCAGCAGGTTACTTTTTCAGACCGCTAGGTGGAGTTGTCATGGCTCACTTTGGTGATCTGGTCGGGCGTAAAAAACTATTCTCGCTTTCTATTTTGCTGATGGCTCTGCCTACCCTGTTTATCGGGATTTTGCCCACTTTTGAAAATATTGGTTATTTGGCACCGCTGCTTTTATTGCTGATGCGTGTTGTGCAAGGTATTGCGATTGGTGGTGAAATTCCGGCTGCATGGACATTTGTGTCTGAACACGTACCTGAAAGAAAAATTGGGCTGGCAAATGGTTTATTAACTGCCGGACTGTCTTTAGGAATTTTATTGGGTGCGCTCATGTCTTTATGGATCTCGCTTAATTTTAGTGAGGGGCAAATCCATGACTGGGCTTGGCGTATCCCTTTCATTGCAGGCGGTATTTTTGGCCTAGTCGCACTTTATTTACGAACCTATTTAAAAGAAACACCTGTGTTTAAAGCAATGCAGGCACGTAAAGAAATCTCCAAAGAAATGCCAGTGAAGCAAGTGTTAAAAACTCATAAAACAGCCGTTGTTATTGGCATGTTATTTACATGGTTTTTAACAGGTTGCGTGGTGGTGGTTATTTTAGCCATGCCAAATTTATTGATTGGTTCATTTGGTTTTGAGCGTGCGCAAACTTTTGAAATACAAAGCGCAGCCATTGTCATGCAAATGGTCGGCTGTATTTTGGCAGGTTATTTTGCTGACCGTTTTGGCTGTGGCAGAGTCATGATGGTAGGTGCTCTTGCTGTGGCACTTACAGCAGCAGTTTTTTATAACAGTTTAGGTCACGCCGCACATTCAACCATTTTTGGTTTATATATGTTGTTGGGTCTATGCTCAGGTACTGTCGGCATGGTGTCGAGCAGCATGGTCAAAATGTTCCCCGCGCCTGTTCGCTTCTCGGGCATTTCATTTTCTTATAATTTATCTTATGCAATTGTGGGTGGTATGACACTGCCTTTAGTTCATTGGCTCAGTCAATATAGTGATATTGGTGCGATGTATTATATTTTCGCGCTGACTATTTTAGCTTTTGTAACCGCTTTTGTATTTTGGAATAAGTTTGAGAAATCCAGATATTAAAAGTGTTCATTCATTAAATAAAAAACCACGTCAGCTGCGTGGTTTTTTATTGCCGTTCACTTTAGAAAGTAAATCCGATATTAAAGTTCAAACGGTACAGCCACTTATCACTATTTGGTGAGCTGGCAGAGGTATAACCCGTTGAGTTGGTTGCCCCACCAATAATATTTGAGTTTTTACCCCACGTATAATCTGCCCAAACCATAAATGGCGATGCAATAAACATCATGCCTGTAGTGTTCATTTGCGAATCTGACCAATCATCATGTTTTTTATCGAGATAGCTATAGTCATTATAAAACTTAATAGCTTTTAGCTTGCCCATATTGGTCACAGGCAAAGTATAGGCAAGATTTAAACTAGCAATCGTCCCTTCCGAAGCAATGAAATAGGCTGGTGTGAAACCGTTATTGCCCATTAAAGTCATGTCACTATTTACACCGTCCGGGTTTTTAGCATCGTATTGATAGTGAATGACTGAGCTTTGTAAATTAAAGCGTTTGTAGTTGTTGTCAGTATGCAAACCGACTGCATAATACTTGCCATCTTTATCGGTCATTTTATTATGTAACTGGGCAATTGCACCAGACACACCAACCTCTTGTTTACCAAAGTCAGTTTCTAACTTACGTACAATGCGAGTATTAAACTGATGGCGCTTTTCATTCTGGTAGGCTTTTTGAGATGGAAATGCGTTTTCTTCCAAGTCATCGTAAGTTGCACTTTCAGGCGAATAACGCAAATTGGTCTCTAGCATTTGCGGGTAATAACCGAGTTTTACATCCCAATCTTTGTCGTGATAATTCCAGTTAATCCCCGGTGCAATATTATTGCCATAGCCTAAAAAGAACGGAATATGATAAGTCCAGCCATTTTGTGGATATGGATAAATCGTAAAAGGTTTATAGACCAAGCCTGCTTCAATGCTGTTGTTGGCATCTAAGTTATAGCCGACATATGCTTTTTCAATAGACGTTTTTTGTTGATCTTGGAACAGATAGCTGGCATTGATATAAGCATCATCAAACTTGCCTTTTAGGTCGACCCTAAAAATATCAAAATAGAGTTTACCAAAACCACGGTTTGGCCCTTCCCAATCTTCATAACGCTGATTTAACCGAACCACCCCACCTAACTTTAACGAGTCGGTACCATCATCACTTTTCCATTCAAGTAATGAATCTTTTGCAAATGCACTTACACTCATCCCCATGGTTAGTGGTGCAATGAATGCCATGATCAATGAAGTCTTTTTCATCTCTACATCCTTGATTGAGTTCCAGCGTCCTGCTGGAACTTTATTTGTTTTACCTGTAAAACTTAGTTTTTATTGTTTTTTAGATAAAAAAATATATCTAAAAAAAGGATGGCTTAGCAGCTCCCATCGCATATGTACTAAACCATCCAAACTGGTTAATACAGTTTCTTTTGCGGTGGACCCGCAAAGTTTAATGGGCCAATCGAGTTCATATCGAGCTCAATCACGGTCGGTCCTTCGAATGCAACCGCCTCTTGAATAACAGTTTTAAATTCATCTGCACTACCGACTTTCCAGCTCTTAACACCCATAGATTCGCCAAGAAGTTTGTAGTCTGGTGTATGCAATTCATTGAAATACTGACGACCACCAAAGTAGTTATTTTGAATGCCACGCATTACGCCATAACCACCGTCATTCATAATCATTAAGACCATGTTGGTGTTTTCTTGCACCATGGTTGCAATTTCGCCAATGCCAAGCATTAAGCCACCATCTCCGACCAAACCAATCACTTTTTTATCAGGATTGGCAACCGAAGCACCGATTGCAGTTGCAAGACCTAAACCAATTGCACCAGCGAGTGAGTGAATATTTTGGTTCGGTGCTTGTACAGGGAATAAGCGGCTGCCCCATGTACTACCTGACATGGTGATGTCACGTACAAAAATGCCATCTTGAGGTAAAGCTGCACGCAAGTGATCACAAATTAAAGCGTATTGGTCGATTTGCTTACGCAACGCATCAATCGCAGCCTGTTTTGCAGCAACTACAGCCGCATCGTAATCGGCATCAACTTTTGAAGTACCTTGAAGCTGTTCCAACACACGTGTTAAGACATCTTTGGCATCGCCACAAATGAAGTTGCGAATTTTGTAATTACGTTGCTGAGCCACTGGGTTTGCATCTACCTGAATAATGTTTTCAGGGAATTCAACCGAATAAGTTTTGGTTTCATTACTACGTAAACGAGAACCTACCACAACCATTAAGTCAGCATCTTTTAATAACTGCTCAACCGCTGCCGAGTTATGGAATGCACCTAAACTACGTGGATGATCATCTGCCAATACGCCACGACCGTGTGTAGATGACACAACTGGAATACCTAAATCTGCAATTGCTTTGACTTCGGCAACGCTATTTAAAGTTCCACCGCCAATCCAGAAAATTGGGCGTTTTGCTTTTTTGATTTCACTCAAAAGAAGATCAATTTCAGCTTGATCCGCTTGTGGTAATTGCAATGCTTTGACTGGTCCAAGGTTAAGTGGCAAATCAATTTCTGCCGCTTGTACGTCAATTGGCAACTCAACACTTACCGGCCCCATTGGAACTGTTGTTGCTACACGGATGGCTTCACGAATTATACCAATTGCATTGTCAGGACTGGTAATGCGAAATGCTGCTTTGCTTGATGCACGTAAAAACGTAAGTTGATCTTTAGTTTCGTGGATGAAGCTTGCATCGCGGTCAAGATATTCGCGCTCAACCTGACCTGTTAAATGTAATACAGGACTAGCTGCATTCATTGCTTCAATGAGTGAACCCACTGCATTACCTGCCCCAGCACCAGTACTGGTCAGTGCTACACCCAAGCCTTTAAAGCGTGAATGAGCATCTGCCATAGTTACTGCACCCGCTTCACCACGCGCAGCAACAAAGCGCATTTTTTCACGGCGCCCTACTGCGTCAGCAATAGGTAAATTGTGGATGGAAATAACACCATAAATACTCTCAACTTGGTGCGCTTCTAAAACTCTTGCGATTGCTTCGCCTACATTTACACGTTCAGTCATGTCTGTTCCTCAAAATTTGTTTTCAGTCCTTGAATCTATTAGTCGCACCAAGGGTTAGGCTGTTCATTCAGCCCCATATAAATACTCTTTTGCTGCATGTACGATAAAATGCCCAAACGGCCTTTTTCGCGCCCAATACCACTGTCTTTAAAGCCACCAAACGGCGCACTAATCGAGAACTTTTTGTAGGTATTAATCCACACTGTTCCGACTTCTAACACACGTGCAATACGCCAAGCTTTACGGTAGCTTTCAGTCCAGATGCCTGCTGCAAGACCGAAACAACTGTCATTGGCTTGAGCAATCAAATCTTGTTCGTTGTCATATTTCATGACGACTAAAACAGGGCCAAAAATCTCTTCCTGACAGGTTTGGGCACTATTACTTAAACCCGTAATAATGGTGGGTAAGTAATAACTGCCTTTGGCATAGTCACCCGTTGTTAATGCTTCGCCACCCACCAAAACTTGACCACCTTCGCTTTTAGCAAGCTGCACATAGCGATCAACCGACTGCAAATGTTTGTCATTGACTAATGGCCCTAAATGCACACCAGCCTGTTCAGGATGGCCCACGCGTAAGCCTTTGGTAATTTCAACCAGACGCGTTAAAAACTGATCGTAAAGACTGCTATGAATAAACAAGCGAGAACCTGCGATGCACGCTTGGCCTGCCGAACTAAAAATACCGTAGGCTACGCCTTTAGCAGCAAGTTCTACATCGGCATCTGGCAAAACGATTGTTGGTGATTTTCCACCTAGCTCAAGTGATGTGGTAATAAGTTTTTCCGCTGCAATATGAGCCAAATGACGACCCGTGGTTGTTCCTCCAGTAAAAGAGATTTTACGAACCAGCGGGTGCTGAGCAATTGCATCACCAATGACAGAACCGCGCCCAACTAACACACTGAGTAAGCCTTTAGGTAAACCTGCTTCTTCAAAAATTTTGGCAAGTTCTAAAGCAATCAGTGAAGTTGCTTCTGCTGGTTTTAAAACCACTGCATTTCCTGCTGCCAAAGCTGGAGCAAGCTTTTGAACTTCACTTGCAATTGGAGAGTTCCAAGGCGTAATTGCTGCCACAACACCTACAGGTTCATGCACGCTCATGGTCATAAAGTCTGGAGCGCGTTGAGTGGTTAACTCATCATTCAGCGTTTCACATGCTGCTGCAACATAACGTGCAGTTGCCGCAGCACTCATCACCAAACCACGAGTTTCAGTTAAAGGCTTACCGTTATCGCGTGTTTGAAGTTTTGCCAATTCATCTACACGTGCTTCAATAATGTCTGCAACTTTGTAAAGAATACGTGCGCGCTCATGCGGTAAACTGTTTCTCCAGCTGGGTTGACGCCAAGCCTGATCAGCCTTTTCAATTGCTTCATTCACATCTTCAAGCGTTGCCGTTGAAATCTCTGCATTGACAGACTGATCTGCCGGAAACAGGCTTTGGATGACCGCACCGCGGCCCAAACGCCATTCACCTGCAATATAAATTTCCTTTGCCATGGTCAAATCCTTCTTAAATCTGTATTGCTTCGACACTGTTGCGACAAGCACGAATCACGCTAAGCGCAGCCAAAGTTGATGTTTTCGGGTTACTTGCTAACGGCACGCCAACCAGTTCAATGGTCATTTGCCCAAAGCCGCCTTCTGCCACAATGGTGTGTTTGTTTTTGTTGATGGTTGGATCAACTGTTAACTCGACCATGGTTTCATCCATTCCAAGCCCAGCAAGCGCAATCGTTGCAGCGACGTTGGCATTTGCTGGGAACTTCATCGCAGCTTCACGAGCAGTTCCGGTAAAAAAGACCGTAGGTTCAGAAACATGATCTAGATCGACCAATTGCTCTGCATAACTTCCTTTCCAGCTTTTTGGGCTTTTACAGCCTTTGTAAGTGACTTTTTGCAAACCACCTTCTTTGGCTGCTGAAATACCATCAATGCCAGCAATGGCACCTGCGAGTAAATGCAGATGGGCATTATTTTCTTCAGCTGTTTGTTTGAGCTGAATCAGAAAATCGCTATCAGCTAAAGTTCCAACCGAAATCAGGCCTATGGTCCAACCTTTCGCTAAAACCTTTTGAGCATGCTCTTTCACCGCGGCTTGACCTGCCACCTCAATGACATAGTCTGGCGCACCATCACATTGCTCAATATCTGAAATCACCTGAATCTCTGAAGACACTTGTGATTGAACTTTTTCAACACTACGAGACGGCACGACAATCCATTTCAGTTGCAAATCTTGAGGCAAATGAGCCTGCACTTCTGCAGCCATTGCGCCAAAACCAATCATCATCAACTTTTTCATGACAGCACCTGATATTTATAAATGTTTATTAAAACCACCTGAGACATCGAGTGCCGCACCTGTGGTGTACGATGCCAATGGCGATGCCAAGAAAACTAAAGCACGAGCAGGTTCTTCAGGGCGGCCTAAACGTTGCATTGGAATACCGCGGTTTTTAGCAATATTGCCTGTCCATTCTTCCCATGACTGATTTAAGTCTGAGCGAGTTTCATAACGTCGTTTCCACTGTGCAGATTCAACCATCCCAAGCAAAATCGAGTTCACACGAACACCATACTGAGTAAACTCATGAGCCAAAGAATGTGTCAGATTCAACAACGCAGCTCGTGCTGATGAAGTCGCAATCATGTGTGGCTCTGGTTGTAACGCCAGTAAAGAGTTCACATTGGTAATCGAAGCATTTGCCGACTGTTTTAAATCTTCAAGAAAAGCCCGAACCGGATGCAACACACTGAAATATTTCAGCTCAATTTCTTTCATCCAGTCTTCATCTTGCGTATTTTCAAAATTTGAAACACGGCCTTGTCCAGCATTGTTAATGAGCATATCAACATTGCCCAAATTGAGTTTTACGTCTTTGGCAAATTGTTGAACTTCTTCTTTTTTCAACACATTACATGCTTTGGTAAAAATATTGGCATGCGGATATTTTTCTAAAATATAGTGCTTAGAAGCATTTAAACGCTCTTCATCACGACCACACCAAGCTACTTTTGCACCCTCTACAACCAGTATTTCAACAGCAGCCAGCCCAATCCCAGAGGAGCCACCCGTAACAACTGCAACTTTTCCTTCAACTTGGAAGCTCATAATCCTTAATCTCTCTTACGATTGTTCCTGAATCGTCAACATAATTTGGTTAAATGCTTGCGGTTGGTCGACATAACTTAAATGTCCTGCATCTTGGATGATGTAGTGCTGTTCCAACTGCAATTCCTGAGCAAGCTCTTGTATACCTAACGCAGGAGTGATTTGATCTTGCTGCCCTGCAATTACTGTGCATGGGACTTTTAAATCTGTTAAATAATGACGTATTTCGTCATAGGCAAGTAAGTACGATGCATGTGTAAAACCCTTTAAGGTCAACTGCTGCATCACCTCTAAAACTAAAGCTAAGGCTTGTGGCTCTTGTTTATAAATCAAATGAGGCCCACGGCTTTCAGCCATCCCTTTAGCGCCTAACTCTTTCAACATTTTTGGTCTTTTTTCAAAAACCTGAATTTGTGTTTGTTCATCTTGACGTTGGTAGCCTTGAGCCAAATTGGCGATCACCAAATGCTCTACTCGCTCTGGGTAAAGTGCAGCAAATGCACTCGCCTGTAAGGCACCTAGTGAGTGGCCAACAACAATGGCTTTTTCAATTTTTAAAACTTCAAATAGCGCTGCCAAACGCTTTGCATAATCTTTGGCATTTGGTTGGTCAGTTAATAATTCATCTGATTTGCCATAGCCTGGTGCGTCCCAGGCAATGACATGAAAATGATGAGACAACACTTCAAGTTGGTTCACCCAAGAAGCAGAACCTGAACTAATGCCATGTAACAACACGAGGTATTCGCCCTGACCGGCTTCTCGATATGCTTGTTGCTGGCCTTGTACAGTCACCGTTTTAACCGGAAATTCTGCTAACTTTTCAATGAGTGTCATCATTTTCATTCCTTTCCCTTAACTCACATCATCAAGCGCTTAACGTTTGATTTGAGACAATGGATGCTCTGGTGGATAGTTTGGAATTGTTGGTTTACCTGTTCCTAACATTACGCACATCAAGGCATCGTCTTGACCTGGGTTAAATAGACCACGATAGATTCCCGGTGGAATTGAAATCAGGTCACGCTCTTTTAAACGGGTTTGAAATTTTTCGCCGTTGTGTTCAATAAATAGGTCAATCTCACCGCGGAGCATAAAGAAGACTTCTTCAACATCATGATGAATGTGCAAAGGACCTTCACACTGAGGCGGCAGTACCATTGTTGAAAAAGTAAAGTTCTCTGCTGGTACAGTGTTACTGTCATCTGCAACTCCTGTCGCCCCCGTACCCATATAACGCATTTGTGCACGGCGATATTTAGGGTCGTAATCGGCTTGGAACTTCAAAGCTTCAAAGTCATATTTACGAGTGTCAAAGCGAGCAATACGAGTGTTTAACCAATCTTCTAAAGAAGCACCTTCCGGTTGTGTCCACGATTCGAATTGTTGTGTAGTCATTTTTAAACTCCTATACAGTGAATTAATAACGTTTTAATAAAGGAACCAAGAACAATGACCCGATGACAGCGACAGCAGCCAAGAAGGTAATTCCCAGATTAAAACTATGTGTTTGCATCACGATGTAACCGATCAGTACAGGCGCAATTGCACTAGCAAAATTGCCTAGACCATTAAATATTCCACCTGCGGTCGCCCCTACATTTGAGGTCGTTACTTTTGCAAGCAGAGCAAATACAGCGGCCACTCCAAAACCCCAAGCCATCGCACTTAAAGACATCGCTGCAATAATCAATAATGGCTCGGTCATGATGACCATCACATACATGAAAATGCCTGCTAGTAATAAACCGCTAAAGACTTGAATTGCGCGGCGGCCCAACTTGTCAGATAAAAATGCGCCGATCACTTCGCCAATTAACATGGCAATGAATGGAAAGCTTGAATACATTCCAAACTCTTTGAGATTGAAGCCTTTGTCTTGCATTAAGTAAGAAGGAACCCAGCTATTTAAGCCCCATAAATAAGTCATCAATGCAATGTTAAAGAGACAAACCAGCCAGAATGCTCTATTGCTCAAAAGTACCTTGGTATTGGCAATATGGCCTTTGAAATTGGTACGTTTGCTCTCGCCTTCAATTTCGACGGTTTTCTTAAGTTGCAAATTACGCAAACCGAAAACAATGCTGAAAATAGCGATTAGCGTTAATCCAGCCATCACAAAAAAAGTGGTGTGCCAGTCGTGGTGTGCTAAAACATTTGCAGTGATTGGGAACCCAAGGAATGCACCAATTGGTGTTCCAAGTAAGAACATGGTTGAAGCACGTGCCTGCTGACGGTCTGTGTAAGTCTGTTTAACAATGGTATAAGCCAAGGCAAATAACGGACCCTCTGCTAAACCGAGAAGTACACGTAAAATCAACATGCCCGAATAACTGGTGGTGAACCCCATGCAAAACATGAGTAAACCCCATGAAGTTACACTCCAAAACAGCATTTTCTTTGGGTTAAAAATGTCACCCAAAAAGCTTAGAAAGACTGATGAAAAACCATAAGCAAGTAAGAAACTTGTCATGAGCCATCCCAGTTTGGCCTTATCTTCATCAATTCCCATTGCACTTTGAAAGTGAGGATCTGAAAATAAAACCGCAATACTAATCTTGTCGAAAAATGCCAGTACCACGCACACCATAAGGACAAAAGCAGGTACCCAATGCTTCAATCCACTTTTTTCTTCATTACTCATGTGTCATTCCTTCGATTTGGTAATGAGAACCAGATTTAATGTTTACGGTTTTAACTTCATGACATTAAATTCAGAATCTGCTAACAGTTTTGGTTCTAAAACGGTGTTGGCTTGCATCCAACGTTTTGCCAGTTTGACCAATTTAGAATCATTAATGGCAATCATATTGAGCAAACGATTTTCATGGTCTAGATATAAATAACTCACCTGATCTTCACCACCTTGGCGAATCACTAACTCTTTCGTTTTTTCAGGTTGATACGTACCTAATATCTGGATATTAAAGTGATATTGATCAGACCAAAGCCATGGAATATCACTATATTCAGTTTCAATACCCAGCATCGACTTTGCTGCGGCAATTGCCTGATTTTGTGCATTTGCCCAAGACTGAATGCAATAACCCAAAGCTGGGTGAATCGCGACATCGCCCGCGGCATAAATATTTTGATCGGAGGTTTGTCCAAAGCAGTTCACCACAATGCCATCTTTCACATCGAGGCCCGCATGAACACCGAGCTCTTTAGCAATTTCAGCACCCGCACCCACCACCACACAGTCAAATAACTGACTATTTTGTGGATGGTTCACCACTTCAACTTTCTGGCGAGGTGCTTCAACCAAATGCAGGCTTTTGCTATCTAAATGAATTTTTGTACCTTGGGTTTCATGCATATTTTTTAAAAATGCAGAGACTTCAGGACTCACGCTTCTTGCACATAAACGGTCGCCATATTCAAAAATATGAACGTCTTTACCTTGCTTACGCGCAGTTGCGGCAATTTCTAAACCAATCCAGCCACCGCCAATCACAGCAACATTCTTTGCAGTCTTTAAAATTTCAGCCAGACGTTCACAGTCATGCACGTTACGTAAGGTCACCACATTTGGAATGAACTGCCATGTATTGACTGGTACTCGAGCGCGGCTTCCAGTTGCGATCAGTAATTTGTCATATGGCAAAACCTGACCACTTTCTAGATGAACCTGTTTTTGTTCACGGTCGACTTTTGTCGCAATTTCCGGTTTGTGCCATTGAACGTTGAACTCTTGAACCTGCTCATTAGAAAACAGATTCAAACTTTCATAAGTTGCTTCTTTTGAAAGTACTTGCTTAGACAGTGGCGGACGCTCATAAAACACTTGATCTTCATTTGAAACCACGTGAATTTCGCCCGCATAACCATTTTGGCGTAGTGTGCTTACTGCCCAACCCGCTGCCTGTCCGGCACCTACAATTACGATCTTTTCCATAGCCATCTTCCTTGTAAAGCAATACCTGTTAAACAGGCTTCACCTGACGGCGGGTTGTGTCATCAAGACCACCCTCAATCGCCCACTCGGTGAAAAGCTCTAGACGATGTTCTTCTACACGTGGCTGCCATTCTTCTGTCAAATAATCATCGTTGGTGTAATATTCAAATGCACCACCCAATGGTGAGTTGACGTACCAAAAATAAGCTGAAGAAATTGGGTGACGTCCCGGTCCAATAAAGGTTGACCATTCCGAACGATTCATATTTAAACCGCCCCCAATCACCTCATGGATATCACGTACGACAAATGCAACATGATTTAGACCAGCAGGTTTATTTGGCACACTAAGCAAGAATAAATCATGGTGATAACCTTTACCGCGGCAACGTAAAAATGCACCACGATTTTTGTAGGCATCAGACAAATGAAATCCAACTTTTTCAATATAGAAATTTTCAGTTGCTGCTAAATCTGGTGTGAAGAACACCACGTGCCCAATCGCAACAGGTTGTCCTTTTTCATAGACAGGACTTGCCGCATTGACACGTTGAATATTGCCGTATTGGTTAATGCCTTCCGTTTTAAGTTCTTGAACATCTTTCACAAAACTTTGTTCAAAACGAATGGTCATACCATTAGGGTCAATACATTGCACCGTGTTTTCTGAACGCGCAAAACCATTTACATCAGCTAAACGACCTGCCAAGTCTTCAAGGTCTTGAGCATGATCAACACCCCAAGTGACTTCACGTAAAGTTGAACCTTGTTCAATAGCAGCTGGTAAACGGTCATCATCACAATTAAACAGATAAATCTTGCTACCGTTTTGAGTCTGATATAAATCAGTGCCTTCAATATCAGAAGCACTTTGGCTTAAACCAAAATCTGCCAAAAACTTGTTTGAAGCGGCTCTATCTTCAACTCCAAACTTTAAAATCTCGATCCCTGTAATCATTTGACTACTCCTTAGTTAAAGACAAAACCGCCATTGACCGGAATATTTTGACCTGTCACAAAAGAGGACAAATCCGACAGTAGATACAATGCTGTTCCATTTAAATCTTGTGGAAGTTGCTGACGCTGAATCGCTCTTCCGTTGACATATAAATCGTGACGTTCCTGCGGTACATATTCAGTTGCTTCAACCAAAGTCAGACCCGGAGACAACGTGTTGACACAGATATTGAACTGCCCCAACTCTCTTGCCATGGAACGTGTCATGGCAAAAATTGCACCTTTACTTGCCACATAAGCCATCAGGTTTGGTGCACCCCACAAAGCAGTATCTGATGCAACATTAATAATTTTGCCAGCAGGCGACTGCTTTAAGTGTGGAACGCATGCCTTACTGATTAGCCATGTGCCTTTCACATTAATATTCATGACCCGATCCCAAAGTTCAGGATCATAATCAATCATATTTTTTCCACCTACATTCGTTGCAAGCGCCGCACAGTTCACAAGGCCATCTAGCCCTTTTAACAGCTCAACACTTTTTGCTACCGCATTTTCAATCGAGGTCGCATCGGCAAGGTCAACGGTGACCGCATGAACATGAAGTCCTTGTTTCTGTAACTCTTGTGCTTCTTGCTGAACGAGCTCAGACAAAATATCTGCCATTACAACCTCAGCACCAGCTTCAGCAATCGCTTGAGCGAAATCTCGCCCTAAACCACGTGCAGCACCAGTCACTAAAACTTTTTTGCCTTGCAGCAACGCTACATTAGCCATGAGCTTCTTCCTGCATCTCGATACGGTTTGATGCATTTAGCGCAGCAATTTTCTTTAATTGCTTCTCAGCCTCTTTTTTCATTAAACGGCGTAAACGTGCAAGACCCACATCGTGTTGATAGAGGAACTCTTTTTCACGCGCATTTGGTGCAAGGTTTTCTAAAATAATGCGGTCTTGTTCCAACACATCCCAATGCAACTGTTCTAAGTGATTGCGATATAAAAAACGCCATACATTGCGTTGCCAGCCACTTACTTTACGGCAGCGCCAGAAAAATACGCGGGTATTGTTGGCATCAATTGGCGTTGCATAACCCACGATCCAGAACTCGCCACCTGGACCAAATTGTTTACGGTACGGAATTGAAAGACGTAACCAACTTGCACCTGTCGAACCATATTCAACCCAGTCGAAGTTCACACCAGTTTGGCCTTCTTTTTCAAAAACAAAGCCATTATCTGTAGTACGGTGCTTCATCTCTGCGGTACGTTCACCATCTGCCATCGAGTGCGATGTCGCGTGTAAATATGTACCGTGCATTGGGTCCATCACGTTATCAATCGCGTATTGATGGTTTACTTTCCAGTCGGCTTGGCAAAGGAACGCACTCCACTCTTCGCTTGCAAGTTGTTCTGGGAACTCAAGCGGTTTTGGCTGTTCATTTGCGTCGATACCAAACCAAATAAAAATTGCACCATGCTGTTCACTAACTGGATAGCTTTTTAAGCATTTGGTTCCTGTCATTGGACATTCGTGAACGGCTGGTACATCTGCAACCACACCATCAGCACGAACTTCAACACCATGATACCAACAAGCAACTCGATCACCTAAGTTCCAGCCTAATGAAAGACGAGCACCACGGTGCGGACAGCGGTCTTCAAGTGCGTGTACCTGACCTTCGGCATCACGCCAAACCACAATGTTTTCACCCAAACGGGTAATTCCGACCGGATTGGCAGCCACTTCCCAACTTGCTAAAGCTGGATGCCATTGATCACGTAAACCGAGTTCTAAATATTCTTCAGCGCTTTGTGAAGCTGATACGATTGCGTTCATTTTATTCTTCCTTGAATTAATAACCTAAACGTTGCATTTCTTCTGTAAAGCTCGCAGAAGTCCATTCATCACCAGATTCACAGCGGAAACCCTGCTGATTAAGTGCAGAAACAACGTCATCTAATGCTGTTGCGCCCGCAGAAAATGCCTGAATCAAGTTCTTTACAAAGTCTTGTTCGTAGACCGTTGGTTCTTTATAACGTGTTTGCCAAACCAACAATTCTGGTTGACCAGGAATTTGAATATTGTTGATACCTGCATCGGTTGCCGGCGTTGCATAAATCCAGCTTGCCAACTTTTCATTAAATGTCTTCATTGTTCTGCTTCCTTGTACATGTGAGGACTAGAGTTGAATTTGAATATCCTGCCCTTCAACACGAACTGGGTACGTGCATAGGTTTCTACACCCAGGCCCACTTTTTAGCTCACCTGTCTGAATGTCAAAAATTGCTTCGTGCAATGGACATTCAACAGTTTGATCTTCGATAAATCCTTCGGTTAATAAGGCATATGCATGAGGGCAAACATTTTCAATCGCAAAGTAATTTTCATCGACGAAAAATACGCCAATTTTCTTCCCTTCAATTTCGATGGCTTTCGGCTCATCTTCGCTAACGTCACCCTGCTGACAAATTGAGATCCAACTCATACCTTGCGTCCTCATTTTGTTTTATATACAAAACATAATTTGATTTTCAAAACATGGGTTAAGCATAATACCCTTGATCATTTTTTGTCAAAGTAAAAATAGATAGATAATTCATCATCTTAATAAAATTTAAATATTTTGTTACGTTTCAAACAGGAAACAAAGTTTTAAATATAAAAATTGTTTTATGTATTTTTAACAATTACAATAGTTCTAAAATAAAGCAGCATGCCCCAAATTGAACCTTGTTTTATTTATAGGAAAAAGACACGAATGAGCCTAACAATTGAAGAAGATTCACAAGAATCAGAAACAACAAAAAATGATGATCGATATTTAGTACCCGGACTTGTTCGAGGTTTAGCTATCTTGCAAGCTTTTAATCAACAAGCACAAGAAATGACAATTACTGAAATTGCTGAAATTTTAGAAGTGAACCGTTCTAGTGCATTTCGTCTGATCTATACACTCGAATCTTGTGGCTATTTAAGAAAAGCCTCTCAAAAAACTTATGCACTCGATTCAAAAGTAATGGAGCTAGGTTTTAACAGTTTATCTAAACTTTCATTACTTGATTTATCGACACCTTTAATGAAAGAACTACGTGACCAAACTAAATTGGCTGTTCATCTTTCTATTTTAGAAGGCACTCACATTGTCTTTGTAAATAACATTCAATCTATGGGTACCTTCACCAGTAACATTAGCTTAGGTACGCGTTGGCCTGCCCATGCAACCGTGATTGGTCAAATGTTATTGTCAGATTTACCGGAAACTGAAGTACGACAGCGTTATCGTAATTTTAACGACTGGGATAGCTTCTCTGAACTTACTCCGACTAATTTAAAAACGTTATTGCAAAGACTGGTTTATGTAAAAACACAAAAAACTATGGTGAGTTGGGGTCATTATAATCACGATATGGCGGCCTGCGCGGCGCCTATCTTTAAACAGTCAAATGGTAAAATGGTGGCTGTTATTTCAGTGAGTTGCCCAATTACCACCTATGATGAAAGAACGTTTAAAGACGATATCGCAAGTTTAGTTGTGGAAACAGCAAATAAAATTTCAAAATTTATTTATTAAAAAGGCGCTTTAAAATCGCCTTTTTCTTTTCAAAAAATCATTCAAACAAGTGTAGTGATCACATTACCTTGTTGATTTTTAAAACTGAACTTAGTTTTATCGGTTACATCAATCTGTAAGTATTGAGATTTAAAGGCAATAACAGCATAAAACTCTTCTGCGCCATCATCTAGTCCTGTGGCTGAAACTGTTGTACCTTTCGGGAACTCATTTAACCAAGCTGCTTTATAAAAATCGGACACAGAATCAAATTCACCATAGTTTTGTGGCTCTGCCATTATTTTTGCGGCTGCCTCGTCAAACTGCTGACACTTATAATCATCTAAACTCAATAACATTGAAATTCCCATTTTGTCTTCTCATGAAGTCGGTCGTATTATTGAGTAATAGTTGCTTGTTTTCTTTTCACCTTTTCCCATTGATACCAACCATAAGCAGCCATTAAAACAAACGCTGCATATAATCCAGCAGTTAAAAATAAATCTTTATAGATAAACATGCCGACATAAATAATATCAACAAAGACCCAAAGCACCCATGTTGCAATATGCTTACGACTGGTCCAATAGGTTGCGAGTAAGCTAAATGCTGCAAGCTGTGAGTCAAGCATTGGCACCGCTGCATCGGTAAAGTTTTTGAGAATCAATCCAAAAAGCAAGCCACCTACCGCCGCAATAATCATTTGAAAAATTGCTTTTTGAACTGCAATTGGTTCAATCCGAATATCATGATCTTGCTGCTTTCCCTTAAACCAGTAGTAAAAACCGTAAAAATTTACAACCATAAAGAAGAACTGCAAAATCGTTTCACCATATAGCTTAAATTCGTAAAACAAATATGCATATAAAACAAAGGCAAAGAAATTAAACAGCCAACACCACATATTCCTAATAACAGTTAATCCAACTCCAATTAGGCTAATCAAGACTGCAAAAATTTCTAAAGGTGACATAAGAACAGCTTCTTATAGAGATCAATTCGACGGGGTATTATGAGAAAAATATCAGCTTAAGCAAACTGCTAATTTGAAATCAAAAAATCTGCGGTTCATGCTTGAATATAATTTGTACTTTTCTATTTATGTGTTATAAAAATATCATCTATATTTTAATATACTTATCATGTTTTTATCTAAAGCCCATTTATGTCTGGTTCACCAATTATATGCCGTAGAGGTCAATGTCTCTATGGCCGATTGGCGACGTCCTTCTTTTGGAAAATTTGGCGCTTCGGATGAGAAAATCAAGATATTCCATTTGTAATATACTCCCTGATTTTCATAACAAGCCGCCATAAACGCGGCTTTTTTTATGCCCATTTAAAACACAAAAACCAAACTTTCTGGAGCTTTCTATGAAGCCGTTATTTGAACAACAGAGTATTTCCACCCCGCAGACTCAGCCGGCTGTAGCACCCTCTTTAACTCCAACTCGCCTCGCTACAGCCGGCCAATTTATTGCTGTCGTCATGATTTGGTCGCTTACCCCACTCGCAGCCGTCTGGACAGTACAAGAAATTCATTGGGCATGGGGGTTATTTATTCGATTCAGTTTGGCAATTCCTATTGCCTTACTCTGTTTGCATTTTTTTCGTTTAAAACTCATCTTTAGTAAAAAAGCAATTTTAAGTTATTGTGCCGGAGCCATTGGTTTATTTGGCTCTATGGCCTTTTGCTACATGGGTGCAGATAAAGTTCCCTCTGCCATTATTTCAATTATTTACGGTACTTCTCCGTTAGTGTCCGGACTCATCAGCTCTTTTTTATTAAGGCGTGAACGTTTTTCGGCATGGCAGTGGCTTGGGCTCGGTATTGCTCTGGTCGGGATGAGCTTTACTTTAGGACTATCTTCATCAGGTTTTCAGTTCAACCGCACCGGTATTATATTAGAACTGATTGCGATGCTGTTTTATGTATTGTCGACTTTTGCAGTAAAATCCGTTGGCGCACATATTCCGCCAATTACACAAATGACAGGTGCTACTCTTGTTTCATGGGTAGGTTATGTATGTCTATTACCTTTCTTTTGGTCACATCTTCCAACTGAGTTCCCAAGCCTGAAAATTTCAATAGCAGTCTTTTATAGTGCAGTCTTTTCATCTGTGCTTGCCATGATTTTTTATTATCAACTCATTAAGGTACTACAACCGACCACTGTGTTGCTCATTACCATTATTACCCCTGTTCTCGCTACATTTTGGGGAACATGGTTCAACCATGAACAGCTCAGCTCACACCTTATTTTAGGTTTAACCCTGTTATGCCTAGGACTAGTTATGTATTCACGTCGTCCAACATAATGTTTGATAACCTGATTGGGACCACTCATCAGGTTATTCTACCCCCTCATATTTATATTAATCTTAAGAATAAAAGTTTAGTTTTATTTTAATCCCTCCTTCTATTTTTGTTTACGAAGTAGTCTATAAATTGTATTTGACAGTTTTCTAACGAACGTTTAAAAACTTATTAAAGACAAATAAAGGACATCACGATATGTCAAATCAAGAAGGAAAAGTTAGCCGTGAAACCCGCGGACATATTTTTTTAATTGGGCTGGATCGGGCAGCAAAACGTAATGCTTTTGACAGCCACATGATTAAAGATTTATCACAAGCACTCACTGAATATGAAAATAATGATGAGCTGCGCTGTGCAGTAATATTTGCCCATGGTGACCATTTTACGGCTGGATTAGACCTCGTAGAGTTACAACCTAAACTTGCTACTGGTGTTTTTGATTTTAGTGATGAAGAAGTTAATCCTTGGGGCACAGTTGGACGAAAACTGAGTAAACCGTTGATTGTTGCGGTACAAGGTTATTGCTACACCGCAGGCATTGAACTCTTTCTAAATGCAGACATTGCTTTAGCAAGTGAAAATACTCAGTTTGCACAAATGGAAGTCCAACGTGGCATCTTACCTTTTGGTGGGGCAACAGCACGCTTTACTCAAGCTGCGGGTTGGGCCAAAGCCATGCGCTACTTGCTTACGGGTGACCCTTTTGATGCAAAAGCCGCCTTGGATATGAACCTAATTACAGAAATTTGTCCTGAAGGTACTGAACTCAACCGTGCAATAGAGCTCGCTGAACATATTGCTCAAGCGGCTCCACTCGCGGTAAAAGCTACCCTAGCTTCAGCACGTGAAGCCATCAATGAAGGTTATCAAGCTGCATTTAGTCAGTTACAAAATCATCTTCATCCCTTATTAAAAACTGAAGATGTACAAGAAGGAGTTTTTGCCATGTTGCAAAAAAGACCTCCTGTTTTTAAAGGTAAATAACTTTCATCACGCTAGAAAAATAAAGAGAAAAGCAATGCAATTAGCAACTCAAACGAACGAACAGCTTAGCCAAAATGTACAATTTTCAGCTTTAGATGGCTATCAACTCTACGGCACACGTTACTTTACGACGACACCAGCTAAAGCCAATATTGTCGTTGCCGGAGCTACTGGCGTACCACACGAGTTTTACCGTCGCTTTGCTGAATATATGACGCAATATAGTTATCAAGTATTTACCTTTGATTATCGCGGTGTGGGGAAATCGAGTCCCAAATCTTTAAAAGGCTTTGATATGTCTTACCTCGACTGGGGCAAACTCGATTTAGCAGGTGCCATTGAATATTTGTCAAAAGAACCCCTACCACTTTTAATGGTGGGTCATTCTTACGGCGGGCATGCATTAGGGCTATTACCTAATCATGATAAATTATTGGCCTGCTACACCTTTGGCACTGGGGCTGGCTGGCATGGCTATATGCCACTCAAAGAACGTTTTAAAGTTCAAGTGGTCTGGAATATCGTGTTTCCGCCTATTGTTGCGGTGACAGGTTATTTACCTTGGAGCAAATTTAATATGGGTTCTGATTTGCCTCTGAATGTTTATAAACAGTGGCGTAAATGGTGTAAACATCCCAAGTACTTTTTTGCTGACCCAGAACAGCAACATTTAATTGAGCAATATGCCTCAGTTAAAACACCAATTTATGCAACCTCTGCCCTTGATGATGACTGGGCTTTACCGACTTCTTGCCGTGCATTTATGCAATATTATCGACAAGCTCCGGTCACCTACATTAGCCTTCAACCACAAGATGTTTCAATGAAAACCATTGGGCACATGGGCTACTTTAAAAAAGGTGCTGAACAGATCTGGAGTAAAGTCCGCACCACTTTTGATGATTTGGTAAAAGCCTGATTTATATTTTGGATAATTTAAGATGAGACCGCAGAAACTTGCGAAAGAAGAATTGCTCAAGCACTGTGCTTTGCAGTTTAAAACCTATGGTTACGCAGGCACCAGTATGGACATGCTGGCAAAGGCTTGCGGCCTAACCAAAGCTTCTTTTTATTATTATTATCCAAACAAAGAAGCACTATTGCTTGAAGTGTTGAATGGCACTCATCAGTATTTAATCCATTCTTTATTTCAAAGCACAGCAAATTCTGACTGCTCTGCAATTGAACGGTTTGAGCAAATGCATGAGCGTGCTATTCATTTTTTTACACAAGGTGTTAACGGCTGCTTAATAGGTATCATTTCTATGGAAGCAGCATATGGCTCACCTAAAATTTTAGCCAAAGTACGCAGCATTTTTCAGGACTGGCAACTTTCAATTCAGTCTATTTTTGCAAAGTGCATTGCTCAAGATCAAGCAGAGATTTTAGCAAAACAAAGTATTGCTGATTATGAAGGTGCGATCTTGATGTACCGTGTCACCCATGATGAGTTTTATATTAATCAAGTCAAACAACGTATTCTTGGATTTCTCAGTTCATAAAAATAAAGCCCACTTGAAGTGGGCTTTATTTGATTAATAAGGCTTATTCAACTCGAATAATTTTGCCTAGTTCATCGTGGTGAACGACTGTAATTTTTTGGCTACGTCCCTGCTCAATTTCATGTTCAGGTAAATCAAAATAGCGAGCATAATCATCAGTCTGTTTCATTTTAAGCGCACTACCACCGACACGACGCTCAGGTAGCACATGGCTCCACAACAATAAACACATTGCACAAGCAATTAATGCTGTAAGGCCATGTTCAATTCCTAAACCAAAGGCACTAAATAAGCGGTGTACCAAATGAGTTTTTTGTAGTTCAACCAATAACCATACAAACACGAACGGACGCCACAACAACAACCAAACCGCCCACATCATGGCTGTGCTTGTTGTAGAAGCATAGCGTTTATGCCATGGTAATTGACGGCGTAAATCAATAATCAACGAATCTGTCTTCATTTCTCTCTTTACCTAACGAAGTGCTGTGCTTTTTCCCCAGACATCAATACAGCACGATCTTTAAAATCTCATGACTCTTGCATTTCATTCTAGCGAATGCCCCGATCTGGGCTCACCCAACGTGCTCGTTTCTCATCTCCACGTCGTAAGACTTTTGGAAATGCCACAATGGTTGCCGAAATCGTAATTAACCAAAAGACAAGCGGGTACCAAATCATCCAGAAATAATTTTTTCCTAGGTTTGGTTCATAACGACTATCCATCCATTTGCTTAAAGCAAACTGAATTAGACAAGTTGCCCCCAATAAAATGCCGCTACCATACGGTAAAAATGGAGAGCTCACAACGGCTAGTGCTGGTAGTGGTAAAATAAAATGCGCCAACCACAATACAGCCATCGCTAGCATTAAATATGACCATACTAATGTTAAGCAAAGCTCAAACATTAAAGGCCATAAAAAATTCAATTTTGGTTTGGTGAACACATCAATATTTTTAATTAATACTTGTGCGCCACCCATTGCCCAACGTAACCGTTGTTTCCACAACCCATTTAAGGTTTCAGGCATTAAAATCCAGACCAAGGCATTCGGTTCAAACTCAATATCCCAACCTGCACGCTGTAATTTCCAAGTAATATCGATATCTTCAGTCAACATATTAGGTGACCAATAGTCGACTTGGTGAACGGCGCTTTTACGAAAAGCCGTAATTACGCCTGATACGGTAAACAGTCGACCAAAGGTACGTTGTGCACGTTTAATCATACCTACAATCGAAGAAAACTCACCGACCTGAATACGCCCTAATAAAGTTGAGCGAGTGCGGATACGAGGGTTTCCAGTAACCGCAGCAACTGTTGGATTTTCAAGAAAATGACGAATCATCCACTTTGCTGCATGTGGATCAAGTAAAGCATCACCGTCAATACCAATTAAAAATTCGGCATCGGTCATTAAGCTTCCGGCTTGCAATCCCATGGCTTTACCTTGGTTTTGAGCCAAATGAACAACACGTAATTTTTCATGTTGTTCTGCTAAACGGTCAAGTACTTCACCTGTATTATCTGAGCTACCATCATTAATCGCGATGACTTCAAAATGAGGATAGTCTAGTTTTAAAGCATGGCTAATGGTTTCTTCTGCATTATCCCCTTCATTAAAACAAGGAACTAATACAGCGACTTTTGGATAACTTTCTAATGGAGCTGGTTGATCATAAGCTGGAGCCTGACGTTCTTTCCAATAGAAAATGATCGCACCCATCATCCATAAATACGACATGAATAATGGATAATAAAAAACGAATTTTAAGGCATGCGACCATATCGCAGCAAAGATTGTCATGTTTCAGCCCCGACTACGGCACAAGACGAGATGATTTTTCAGCAAATGCTTTATGCATCACATCAACATCTGGATGATCTTTGATTGGATCATCTGGATAATATCCGACATGCATTACACCTTGCTGATAAAGAGAATGAATTGTTGCTGCCATTTCAGCTGAAGGTACCTTTTCGTTTTTACGCCAGTCGGTTGCCTGTAATTCAAAAACGGTTTTCTTAATGCCATTCGGGTATTGTTTTACCCGATCAACCATATCTTTATAGAATTGATCAGCATTATCGACCTGCTCCATATAAGGCATTGCCATAATAGCTGTAAAATCATAACGCTTTAATGACTCTTCAAGCGACTGTGAGTACCAGTTTTCAGCATATGGTTTTAAAGCCACTTGTGCATATAAATTACGTGCAGTCAGCAAGAATGGCTCATATTGTCGAACATCTTCAACCAACTCCATAGCGAAATCATCAAGGTATCTGGTCTTAAACGCTGTCCATTTTTGCAAGTCTTGATCATTTTCACGAATCTTGGCCAAATCTGTTGGCAAACCATGTTTCGCATAGGCTTTTAACGCATCAGGGCTTGCATCTTCATAATCAGATAATGTCACATCATCATGGAACAAGATGCCATTAAACGGCGTTGATTTTGCCAAATCTTGATAAATTTCACGAATTGTTTGGCGGGCTTCTGGCGAGAAAGGACTCAAACGGATATAGCCCATGTTCAGGTGTTCACCTGCTTTCTCCTGCTGAGTCACCACCAAGTCTTTAGAAACAGGATCAGTCTTTGGTAATTCCCATGCCAATAATGGCATCCATGCATAAATACGACTTACAGGTGTGCGTGTCTGGATTTGCCACGCCACACGGTTAAACAAGTCTGCACGCATTGGAATATGGCGGTTTGGGAAATAAACCATATCAGCAGAACCATTCGCATCGGGATCTGAAAATGCCTGTAAATAAACGGTATTTACACCCATTCCATTAATTCGATCTAACAAGTGTCCTAAATTACGCTCTTGTTGTTTCGGGTCCAGATCATAAATATAATCGAGATCAACATGCATGATTTTTTGAGGACGATTATTATCTGTCAGATTTAATTCACGACTTTTAATTTCCTGAGATAAATCATCAGTTGTCATTCCACCTTCGACCAAAATACGGCTCATATTTTGTAAAGACTGTTTAGCATGATCTGCCCCATCATCAAGTGTGATGGTAATAGGCATTCCAAGGTTTTTCGCAATTTGAATGGTTTGCATATTATAGCGACCATATGGCCATACCATAATACGAGGCGAACGTAAGCCATGGGCTTTAAGTAATTCATTATTCTTTTTCAGGTCATTATAAATACGAGCCTGATATTGTTCGTCGTTTTCGTAGCTTTGAGTTTTAATATCGTAAAAACGTGTGGTTGCCGCAGGTTCTGAATTACCTTGAGGGTTGCCCGTAATACCGCGGTGCAAATGATAGCTATGGCTCGCAATTTCAACCAGACCACTATCTTGCATCTCTTTTAGCTCATTCCAGCTCAAGATTTTATCACGTGAAATTTCTTCACCAGAAAAATCAACCTTCTGACCGGATTTTGGCTCTAGCCATGAACCGACCACTGCTAAAACAACAGGAATCTTTTTAGCTTTAATTACAGGGTATGCATTTTGATAAAAAGATTGATATCCGTCATCTACCGTCAATAATACTGGCTTAGTCGGCAGTCGATATTTACCTTGATGTGCACGGATTAACTGATCAACAGTAATAAAATGGAAGCCATTCTTTTGTAACCATTCAACATGCTGAGTAAATTGTTGAGTCGTGACCGCATACTCAGGAATCATTGCATTTTTTGTATCAGTAATTTCATGATACCCAATGACCGTAAGTGTTGAAGCATCGAGTTTTTGTGGTTTAGCCAATGCCATACCTGACATGCCAGCAAGGGCCAATCCAAGAGTAAGATTCAACAAAGGAGATGCAAAGCGGATAATCATGAAATAGCGTCTCAATATAGATGACTGATGTGAAGTTTGATCCGATGGACTTTGGATTTATCTAAGCCGACCTTAAGATCAAAACTATTTATAAAAAACAGTTTTTCAGATGCCATTTATAATCAAATAAACTGAAAGTAATCTTAAATATTCAAAAAGCTAAAATATAAATTATGAATGTATTTATATTTAAAGCTCATATAAACAAGAAAGCCCCCTAAAGGGCTTCAAATTTTTCACTAGTCCCGGGTTTTAACATCAAACAATTCAATTTCAAAAATCAAATTAGAATTGGCTGGAATAATCTTACCCATTTTACGCTCACCATATGCTAAATGAGCAGGTACGATTAATTTACGTTTACCGCCAACTTTCATTCCCATGATACCTTGGTCCCAGCCTTTAATGACACGACCTGTACCAATCACACACTCAAAGTAATTACCGCGATCAATTGAAGAGTCGAATTTGGTACCATCTTCTAACCAACCTGTATAGTGAGTGGTAATTAAAGCGCCTTTAACAGCTTCTTTGCCTTCACCTATCTTTAAGTCGATAATTTCTAATTCATTTGACATGGTTTACCCCTTGAATCGAATTTCTAAATAGCAACTGGTGCCTAGTGTACCAATTGAATCTGTCGAATTTGTTGCGCTTTTCTATTTTACTGTAACTGGGTCCACACCACATTGGCTTGCCCCTTATCACCTAAAAGGGTCCACTCTGTGTCCATAACATTTAACTGTAGTTGCATGGTACGTTCACATAGTTTTTCTAGCTCTACTGTGCTCGCGGGCGCAAGCTGCCAGACTTGAACATTACTTAACGTTTTAATTTTGCTATTTCTCTTCCACCACTCTTCGACTTGTGTGCCATAGACAACAATTACAACTTTTTTACAACGCGCACTGGCTTTTTTGACTTTATCTTCTGAAGGTAAACCCACTTCAATCCATGTTTCTAGCTGACCTGTTAAATCCTTTTGCCATAGCGCAGGCTCATCAGTTTCAAAAAGGTCTTTCGTAAACTCAAGTTCATCACTTGCAAAACGGGCAAAAGCCATTAAACGAACCATTAATCGTTCTATAGTTTCAGAAGGATGCAAAGCGAGAGTAAGTTGATAATCACCGTAAATATGGTCATCCATATTGGCAATATTCAAATCTGCTTTATAAATTGTTGCTTTAAGCGCCATGGTTAAAATGTCCCAAAATTTGGCGCTAAGGATACTCGATTTTAGCTAAAAAATTATAAAAAAACTGAGTAATGCGAAAACATAGCAATATGAAATTTGCATATTCCTCCAAAACGCTCCACTTAATTTTAGAGTTGGCTGGCTTTTTGCTTAAAAGAGATATTCTCCTCTTCCTAAAATTGATGACTTATGTGGCAAAAGCTCAAGCGTAGTTTATTTTTACAGGTTCTTTGTGCTCTCTTTCTTGGAGTTGCAGTTGGAGCTGGTTTTCATGATTTCTCCCTATCTTTAAAGCCATTGGGTGACGGTTTTATCTCTTTAATTAAAATGCTGATTGCACCAATTGTGTTTTGTGTCGTTGTACTTGGTATTTATGGTGCAAATGATATTAAAAAAATGGGCAAAGTCGGTGCAAAAACCATTCTCTATTTTGAAGTGGTCACAAGTTTCGCTTTAGTTTTAGGCATTATTGTGGCCTATGTATTTAAACCTGGCGTCGGCATGAATATCGATATCAGCCATTTAGATGCAAAAGATTTAAGCACCTATACCGAACGTGCCCATGAAATGCACTCCGGTTCTGATTTCATACTGAACATTATTCCAAAAACATTTACTGGTGCTTTTGCTAACGGCGATATTTTACAAGTTTTACTGATTGCCATTTTATTTGGCGTTTCCCTACTCTTAATTCCAAAACATTTAGCAGAGTTAGTACGACAAGCTCTTGAGGCTTTCTCTGAAGTCTTCTTTAAAATTATGGGGCTGATTATTCGTTTAGCCCCTATTGGTGTGTTCGGTTCAGTGGCCTACACCACTGCTAAATTTGGTTTAGATTCACTTCTACAATTGGGCTATTTGGTTTTACTGTTTTATGCGACCTGCATTTTATTTGTTGTGGTTGTTTTAGGTTCAATTTTAAAACTTACCGGTCTCAACATTTTTAAATTCGTGGCTTATTTTAAAGATGAGTTAGCCATTGTTTTGGGTACCGCCTCTTCTGATTCTGTTTTACCCCAAATTATGAAAAAGCTCAGAAATCTGGGAATTAAAGATTCAACCGTAGGGCTGGTCATTCCAACTGGTTATTCTTTTAATCTGGATGGATTTTCAATTTACTTAACTCTAGGTGTTATTTTTATTGCACAGGCCTGCAATATTGATTTATCTATGCATGACTTACTGGCTATTTTACTGGTTTCTCTCATCACGTCTAAAGGCGCTCATGGAATTCCTGGTTCAGCATTAGTTATTCTTGCAGCCACGCTTTCAGTGATTCCAAGCCTTCCTGCGATTGGTTTAGTACTTTTACTTTCAGTAGACTGGTTTATTGGAATTATCCGTGCCTGTACCAACTTGATTGGTAACTGTGTCGCAGCGGTAGTCATTGCGCATTGGGAAAAAGATATTGACCATGCTCAAGCTAAAGCCGTGCTAAATACAAAACCTTAAATCCGTTCTAGAGAACATTGAATCATCTTTTTTCTCAATGTTCTCTAGTCTTCAATTCGGCAATTCAACAAATCTGTTTCAAATGCCAGCCAATCATGTTCTTGTTGGCTAATCATTTCAATCCGGTTATCAATTCCCTCTTCACCAGACTTATAATTAAACTGATCAGGATTAAAATTAAATATTTTCCATCCTTGATCTGTATTAAAAATTCCCTTAATACGTAGCCAATCTTGCTGTGCACACAATAAATCTAGCAAAGCATAAAATTCAAATTTCCAGCGTTTAGGCAACTTCCAACCCGCCACGATATAACCTTGTGCCGACTCTACATAATGGTAAGGTAACTGCTGAATTTCTTTAGTCACTTCAGCTTCAGTCATTTGCTTTTGAAGTTTAAGTAAAGGTTGTATGGATCTCTCGGTTAAACGGGCGGCTACATCAATTTCATTTAATGCTAACTGACCATATTGCGTCTTAATCCATTCTTGTTGATAGGGTTGATACTCTTCTTTTAGTGACTCAAGTGTCTGCTCGTCTTCAAAAGTCATGATATCGGTATGTGACACCACTACTATCTGGGCTGCTTTTAACTGGTCTTCATAAAGATTTTGTTTGACCCAGTTTGTATCATGCAAGCGGCTACCATCGACTACAGTCACCAAAGCACGCATTGCCAAACTACTTTGCCAATGAGGCTCAGTCAGTTGGTCAAATAATTGAGAAGGATGCCCAAGACCAGTCGGCTCAATAAAAAGACGGTCTGGCTTTTGCTCACTCAACAGGCGAGCTAAAGCAATGTGCATAGGCAATTGACTGCTACAACATAAACAACCGCCTAATAACTCTTTTACCGCGTAACCTTGTTCTTGAGGTAATAGTTGTTGATCTACTCCAATTTGCCCAAACTCATTCATTAATACAGCCCATACCTCATCTTTAGGCTTCTGACTTAATAAATGCTGCAATAACGTAGTTTTCCCTGCCCCTAAAAAACCAGAAATAATATGGGTAGGAACAGTTTTTTGGGCAATAAATTTCACAAGGCACTCAAATTAAAACAGTCTCAGACATTTTAGGTATATCACTATTTTTTGTCATGTAAATGATTTTTAAATTTGGTCTATACTTTTTTAATTTCTACTTAACAACCCAAAAGTGAGACTTAAGTCCCACTTTCAATCTAAAATAACTCTAAGCTTATCCCTACCCAACGGAATATTCTATTTAAGCGTATTCACAATTCATGCCAGAGTGTTTTGTTTACGTAACACAATTGGTTTTTTTTCGCTCAAGAAGAAATATTTTTACACATTTTAAGGTGTATTTAAGCCAGTTAACTTTACAGATTCCGCACATAAATAGCCCATATATTTTTTATTGTTAAGATAGACGTAATAGATTGTTAAGTTAATTGATGTAATCCCAAGCTCGGCTTAGCATGTGTCCTAGCTTAGTCATTCAGCCATACACGTTTCATGTATGTATGAACGATTAGGTTTGATTGATTTTTTAATGAATTTAAGGATGCCATAAAATGAAATTAGCTAAGACTCTACTTGCAACTACTTTAGCTTTAACTGCAGTATCAACTTTCGCTGCTTCTAAACATGAACAAGCGCATAGCACTGCTAGTGAAGAGAAAGTTGTTGTTTCAACTCAAGAACAAGCGAACACAGCAAATGCTGCTTCTGAAGCTGTAGGCTCTGCTTCTGAAGCTGCTCCTGCTACTCGTTAATTATCTCTGCACTCTCCTCCAAGCTCAGAGATAATTTTACTGGAAAGAAAAAAGGAATTTGAATTTCAGTAAAGAAAAAGGATCGAACCATGCTGCGGTTCGATCCTTTTTTAATTCAGTTTTTTAAGAAGATTTTTTATACATACTACAAGATGGGTTGTGATTTTCTTGTAGACGTAAAACCTTGCGGTGTTCTGCTGCTTCAAAACGACAGCGTTTCCACTCAGTCTCAAGTTTTAAAGTAGGCACGTCACAAGGCTTACCCTGTTCATCAACAGCCACCATGGTGAAATAACAGCTATTAGTATGGCGCACTGTACGCTTCTGGATATTTTGGGCTTCAACACGTATACCCACTTCCATTGAAGTACGGCCAACATGATTCACACTTGCCAAAAAAGTTACCAATTCACCCACATAAATCGGTTCTTTAAAATTCACCTTATCTACAGACAATGTTACGACATAGCTGCCTGAATAACGGCTAGCGCACGCGTAAGCGACTTGGTCTAGTAGTTTTAGAATCGTACCACCATGAACATTACCTGAAAAATTTGCCATATCAGGCGTCATTAAAACTGACATCGTCAATTCTGACTGATCATCAGTCACTGTGGTCATTTCATCTAATGTAGGCATAGCTCAACTCTGGTCTCAAACAAGCTCAGTAAATATTATGGTTGATAATTCACAAAAAAAACATGATTAAATCCAGAACATGGCATTGTATTTTCTAATATCTGTCATTGTTTTTTGAAATTAGGTTTTTTAAAAATATTATTTTTAGAAATTTTATAATAAATATGAAAGTATTATAGAAAAATGCTATGCCATTTTATTCAACTCTCAATGGCATAGCAGGCTTTTGCAATTAAGTTGTTATACCTTATTAATTACGCCGGTCACGCCATTAATAATCATATCAATAGCGATCGTACCAATTAATAAAGCAGATAAACGTCCCACAATATCAAAATAACGGTCAATATGTTTGGCATGTCTATAACGTAAATGATCATGTGAAAATTTCATCAAAATCAAAATACTGCATGTTAAAAACATGGTAAAAGCAATGACCAGTGCCGCAGCACCAATTGACATTTCCATTCCCGTGACTACAGCAGCACTAATGGTTCCAGGGCCAACCATGAAAGGCATGGCAATGGTGCCTGCCAGATGTTCTGGCGCACCCCGCATTTCACCGATGGTATCGGCACCCTGAAACACATAGCGATAGCCAATCACTAGAAAAATCAACCCACCAAAAATCTGGAAGGCTTCAAAACGTACATTCAGATATTTACTAAAAATTGCTTCACCGCCCCATGCAAATAGCATAAATACAATGTAAGCAATTACACTTCCCTGAATCAGTGCTTTATTAAACACCCTTGTTTCTGAATGGCGAATCAGACCAATCATATAAATGCTCATCAAAAATGGATTGAGCAAAGAGAAAAATAAAACAAAAGAATGCAGATATGGAGACGCCATGCATATTCCCCTTAAGCTTGTGGATCTGGGAACAACGGTCGGTTCCCCGGGCTAATACGATTAATATGTAGAAACGTCATATGTCTTTCATATTTATCTAAAATATCATTAATGACTTGCTCTTTACCGTAACCCACTAGATCGTTATCTTGAGAACCATCATAAAGATAGGTTTCTAATCGATAATAGAATTGTTTACCTCGTTTCACACGTTGACTGAAAATCGGTGCGCTATAACGCACAGGCCAGATCTGGTAAACGAAGTTTTGCTCTTCTTCTAAATGAATAGTGAAGTCCAGATGGTAAAGCGTGTCTTCATCTTCGAGTAGCGTTTGCTGCACATCCACGTTCATTCCCTGCTTAATAAGTTCATCAGCAACAGCCTGAACTGCTGGTCGGCAGACAGTATCTAACATGCGCAGAGTTTCAGTGGTTCCCGGATGATGCATGACACGGGTTAAACGCTGTTTCCAATTCAGAATATCGACGTTACCCACCACAGGAGCTGCATTCATACTTCGGCTAGCCTGTCTGTAATCTTCAAGTCTTAAGGACTTGTAAAGCCCTGCCATGACAAGGAACATCACGAAACTAAACGGCAATCCCATAATAATGGTCGCGTTTTGTAAAGCCGTAATTCCGTTGGTCATCAGCATCGCTAGCGTGAGTAAACCAATGGCAATTGCCCAGAACACACTCAGCCAACGCGGAGCATCATTATCAATATGCGTTAACTTAGTGGTGAAATTACCTAAAACCAGCGCGCCCGAATCGGCAGAAGTCACATAGAACAAAAGCCCTGTTACGGTGGCAATTGAAGCAATGAAAGTAAAGCCCGGATATTGTGCTAACAAATCATAAAAACCATGAGCCGGATTCGCCAACACAGTAGCAGCTAAGGTTTGGTTCCCTTCAAAAATAACGCTGTGCAATGCACTATTACCAAAAATAGATAACCACGTTATTGTAAATAGAAGCGGAATAATTAAAGTACCGGATACAAACTCACGAATGGTACGCCCTCTTGAGATACGAGCTAGGAAAAGGCCTACGAACGGCGACCATGCAATCCACCAAGCCCAGAAGAATAAGGTCCAGCTACTCATCCACGCTTTAGGCTGTTCAAACGCAAAACTTTGTAAAGCCAAAGATGGGAATCGACTTAAGTAATCACCAACATTTTGAACAAGGGCATTGAGTAAAAACTCAGTATTTCCCAAGAACAAAATAAACAGCAATAGCCCGATCGAAACATAAATATTGATTTCAGATAAAATCCGCAGGCCTTTATTAACGCCTGATGTCACCGAAATAATACTGATTCCAACTGCAATGGCAATCAGGGCAAACTGCATCCAGATGTTCTCTGGTAGCCCTAATAATACATGTAGCCCATAATTCAGCTGTACCACCCCAATCCCGCAGGTTGTTGCAATACCAAAAATTGTCCCGATAACGGCAGCCGTATCAACACTATGCCCGATCACACCATTAATTCTTTTACCAAAAATTGGGTAGAGTGCAGAACGAATGGTAAGCGGCAGATTATAACGATAGCTGAAATATCCCAATGACATGCCAAGTAAGGCATACATACACCAACCAGTTAAACCGTAGTGGAACAATGTCCAGACCATACTTTGGCGTGCGGCTTCATAAGTCTGAGCTGCACCTACTGGCGGTTGCATATAATGAGATAAAGGTTCGGCGACCGAGAAGAACATTAAATCGATACCAATACCAGCCGAAAACAGCATGGCAGACCAACTAAGTAAACTAAACTCAGGCTTTGAATGCTTAGGTCCTAGCTTAATATTGCCATATCTTGAACAGGCAATGAAAATTACGAATGCCATGTAAAGTGTTGCGGCAAGCAGGTAATACCAACCAAAGGTCGAAGTTACCCACTGAAGTACTGTATTCATTACCCGATTTGAAAAATCGTTGAACAAAAACGTGACGAGAGAAAAAATTAAAATAAGTACAGCTGAAAAATAAAAAACCACACGGTTGAGCGGGTCTTTTTTAGATTTAGATAATGTTAAATCATCAACTGCTCTTGGATTATCTGTTGCCATACAATCCTCAAGGAATAAAAAATAAAAACAAAATGTTTAACTTCGTCTTTTCACTATTCAAAATAATGAAAAGACGATATTTAAACGCAAAAATAATATATAGATGTGATCGATGGAGGTTATAAAACCTCGGTCACTTTATTCTGGTCACAATTTGATGGGACAGAAATGTCTTTTGAAACAGCCAACTGCTTTTTCACTAATTGAGGGTCAAAATCATCTTGCTTTAACGCTTTGGCTAAACCGAACATATAAAGCAAAATAATGACTGAAAATGGTAAACCACATAACACCACTGCACTTTGCATGGAGTTAAAACTACCAGCTAATAATAAGCCAATACTTACAATGGTAATTACCACAGACCAAAAGACGCGTAACCAAATTGGCGAATCACTATCATTTGTGCCCCCTTTTGAGGACAAATTAGCGATCATAAGTGTACCAGACCCAACTGGTGTCAAAAATAAAACGAAACAAATTACAACAACAATGCCAGCAACATAAGGATTAAATGGCAGATATTCGAGTAATTTAAATAATGATAATGCTGGGTCACTTAAAACCATATCACCCAAAACTTTCTGTTTTTGATTCAAGATTAAGTAAATTGCAGTATTGCCAAAAACTGAAATCCAAGCCAGTGTAAAACCTAATGGAATCAGGCAGACACCCAAAACAACTTCGCGAATTGTGCGTCCTTTTGAAATGCGGGCAATAAACATACCCACAAAAGGTGCCCAAGCAATCCACCATGCCCAATAAAATACGGTCCACGAACCTAACCAACCACTTGCCTTCTGATTGTATAAATACATATCGAAGCTTTTACCAATAAAATTGCTTAGATAATCACCGACATTTTGCACCAGACCATTTAATAAATGATTTGTAGGGCCCGTTAAAAATACAAATAAAAGTAAGGCATAGAGCAGACGTAAATTAATACGAGATAACCATGCCAGACCTTTTTCAATACCAACCACTGTCGTTATTGTGGCAACAAACATCATAACCAGAACAACGGTAATTAAGGTCGCAGAGTTATCAGGAATTTGAGGCAGTAAATAGCAAATACCAGATACGAGTACCAAAGCCCCAATTCCTAAATTGGTCACCAATGAAATAACTGTTGCTAAAATTCCAAAGCCATCAACGAAATCCCCCACCAAGCCATGAACACGTTCCCCAAAAATTGGGTAAAGTGCCGAACGTAATGCCAGTGGCAAATTTTTTCTAAAAGCGAAGTAACCTAAAGTGACTCCAAGCAATGCATAGAGCACCCAACCATGAATTCCCCAGTGTAAAAAGCTATAGGTCATGGCATTTCGGGCAGCTTGAATAGTTCCTGCTTCGCCTTCTGGTGGGCGTAAGAAATGATCAACAGGTTCGGCAACGCCATAATAGAGTAGCGCAATACCAATCCCTGCCGAAAACAGCATTGAAGTCCATGCCAGATAACCAAACTCGGGTTTATCGTCGTCTTTTCCTAACGGAATCTGGCCGACTTTTGAAAAAGCGAGCCAAGCCACAAAACCGAGGCACAGCACAATCACCAGCATGTAATACCACCCAAAAAAGTGATTTACCTGCTCTTGTATATAAGTTAACCAGAACTGGCTCTTTTCAGGAAACAGCACAAAAAGTAGGCCAAAAATGCCAATACTGATGGCTGAACTCCAAAATACAAAACGATTTAACCGAATATGGTCTGAAGAATATCTATCACTTTTCAACACCATCTTATTGCTCCTTGCAATCGGTGTATTTTCTCAAAATAACGTGATAAGTACTGTACTTATGCGCATCATCCTATCCTTAAGAATCTTTGATTTTACCTCTTTATTTTCAGAGCTAATCTTCAAAAATTCATTGATTTTTACATATCATACTTGTTATTGATTGAACGTTCAATCAATAACAAGTATGATAAAAAAAGTGCTATGATGCTCTGCAAGTTAACATGCTGAATTTAAAGCACCGCTAAAAGTGCTGATGTGGAAAATCATGACAAAACGCAGAGTAAAACCAGAGCATGTGCGACGTGAAGAAATCATGAACGCTGCACTCGACGTAATTTATGAAGTGGGGTTATCCAATACCACCATTGCACAAATTGCAAAAAAAGCCGAGTTGTCGACTGGCATTGTCAGCCATTATTTTGGTGACAAACAAGGGTTGATAAACACCTGTATGCAAGAAATGCTGAATGTTCTGCGTCATAAAACTGAACAGTACAGAGCAGAAGCAGATACGCATCCAGAGAGCCAGATTAAGGCCATTATCGACTCTAACTTTGACATTAGTCAGGTCAATGAAAAAGCAATGCGGGTCTGGTTAGATTTTTGGTCAGCAAGTTTGCATGTACCAGACTTGAGCCGTTTGCAAAAGATTAATGATCAACGCCTATATTCCAACTTGAAGTTTTATTTTCTCAAGTTAATGGATGAAAAACAGGCCGGTGTTGCCGCCCGAGGTTTGGCAGCATTGATTGATGGATTATGGCTACGCGGCAGTTTAAGCCGTCACAACGAATTTGACAGCGAACTTGCCCGTTCCATTGCTTACGATTATGTACAAACGCAATTGCAATTTGCGAACAAGCCTTTGCAGGAGAGACAAAATGAGTGATGTACAAGTTCATCAACTGTATATCCATGGACGCTACGTTAAAGCAACCAGTGGTAAAACATTTAATAGTATTAACCCTGCCAACGGCGAAGTTATCGCGACTCTTCAACAAGCTTCTGAGCAAGATATAGAAGCTGCTGTGCAAAGTGCACAACAAGGTCAAAAAATCTGGGCAGCCATGACCGCCATGGAACGCTCACGTATTTTACGCCGTGCAGTCGACATTTTACGTGAACGTAATGATGAGCTTGCCCGTCTTGAGACACTAGACACAGGTAAAGCTTTTAGCGAAACATCTACCGTCGACATTGTGACTGGTGCAGATGTATTAGAATATTACGCAGGGCTTGCAACAGCCATTCAAGGTGAACAAGTTCCGCTTCGCGAATCAAGTTTCTTTTATACACGCCGTGAACCTTTAGGCGTGGTTGCAGGTATTGGTGCCTGGAACTATCCAATTCAAATCGCTTTATGGAAATCTGCCCCTGCCCTTGCTGCCGGCAATGCCATGATTTTCAAACCAAGTGAAACGACCCCTCTTACTGCATTTAAACTTGCAGAAATCTATACAGAAGCTGGCTTACCAGACGGCGTATTTAACGTCATTCAAGGGCCTGGTCGTGAAATTGGTCAGTGGCTCACTGAACATCCTGTGATTGAGAAAATCTCATTCACTGGTGGTGTTGAAACTGGCAAAAAAGTCATGGCAAGTGCTGCTGGTTCTACACTTAAAGAAGTGACGATGGAACTTGGCGGTAAGTCTCCACTCATTATTTGTGAAGATGCCGACCTTAATCGCGCAGCAGATATTGCTGTCATGGCGAACTTCTTTAGTTCAGGCCAAGTGTGTACCAACGGTACGCGTGTTTTTGTTCCGAAATCACTTTTAGCCGATTTTGAAAAAGCCGTTGTAGAGCGTGTAAAACGTATTCGCATTGGTGACCCAATGGCTGAAGAAACCAACTTCGGTCCACTCACCAGCTTCCCTCACATGGAAAAAGTGCTGTCTTTCATTGAGTCAGGCAAACAACAAGGCGCTAAAGTCTTAATTGGTGGTGACTGCGCAACAGAAGGTGACCTTGCTAAAGGCGCTTATGTACTACCGACTGTATTTAGTGACTGCAACGACCAAATGGCAATTGTTCAAGAAGAAATTTTTGGACCTGTCATGAGCATCTTAAGCTACGAGACTGAAGAAGAAGTGATTCGTCGTGCTAACGATACAACTTTTGGTTTAGCTGCTGGCGTTGTCACTCAAGATATTAGCCGCGCTCATCGCATTATTCACCACATTGAAGCTGGTATTTGCTGGATTAACACTTGGGGCGAATCGCCTGCAGAGATGCCAGTGGGTGGCTACAAGCAATCTGGCGTGGGCCGTGAAAATGGTCTAACCACGCTTGGGCACTATACCCGTATCAAATCTATTCAAGTTGAACTCGGCGACTATCAAAGCATTTTTTAATGCATCAATTGCCTTAAACACTTCAACCTAAATCACATATGCAGAGCAATCTTTATAGATTGCTCAGGCAAACTGTTAGTAAAAAAAGGATAGTTATGAATATTAAAGAATATGATTACATTATCATCGGCGCAGGATCTGCCGGAAATGTACTTGCTGCACGTCTTACTGAAGACAAAGATACCACTGTTTTATTATTAGAAGCTGGCGGTCCAGATTATCGTTTGGATTTTCGTACCCAAATGCCCGCAGCTTTGGCCTTCCCTCTACAAGGCCGCCGTTATAACTGGGCTTATTTAACTGACCCTGAACCACACATGAATAACCGCCGTATGGAATGTGGTCGCGGCAAAGGTTTAGGTGGCTCATCTTTAATTAATGGTATGTGCTATATCCGCGGTAACGCGATGGATCTAGAGCAATGGGCAACCCATAAAGGCCTAGAAAACTGGTCTTATGCCGATTGTTTGCCATACTACAAAAAAGCCGAAACCCGTGACATTGGCGAAAATGATTACCATGGCGGCAATGGCCCTGTGTCAGTTGCTACACCAAAAAATGGCAATAATGTCTTGTTCCATGCCATGGTTGAAGCTGGCGTACAAGCTGGTTATCCACGTACCGATGACTTAAACGGTTACCAACAAGAAGGCTTTGGTCCAATGGACCGTACAGTTACGCCTAAAGGTCGCCGCTCAAGTACCGCCCGTGGTTATCTGGATATGGCGAAAGGCCGTCCTAACCTCACCATTTTGACTCATGCAACCACCAATAAAATCTTGTTTAATCAAAAACAAGCCGTGGGTGTTGAATACATCATTGGTGCTGATCAAAACAACTTGCAACGCGCCTTAGTTAAACGTGAAGTCTTACTGTGTGCAGGTGCAATTGCTTCACCACAAATTTTACAGCGCTCTGGTGTGGGTGAAAGTACCTTCTTAAAATCAATGGACATTGATGTCGTTCATGATTTACCGGGTGTAGGTGAAAACCTGCAAGACCATTTAGAAATGTACTTGCAATATAAATGTAAGCAACCCGTTTCTTTATACCCTGCCTTGAAATGGTATAACCAACCTGCAATTGGTGCCGAGTGGTTATTTAACGGTACAGGTGTTGGCGCAAGTAACCAATTTGAAGCAGGCGGATTTATCCGTAGTTCAGATGAGTTCAAATGGCCAAACATTCAGTACCATTTCTTGCCAGTTGCTATTAACTACAACGGTAGTAATGCAGTGAAAGAACATGGCTTTCAGGCACATGTTGGTTCAATGCGTTCGCCTTCACGTGGTCGTATTAGACTTAAATCAAAAGATCCGTTTGAGCATCCAAGCATCTTGTTTAACTATATGTCGAGTGAACAAGACTGGCGTGAGTTCCGTGATGCGATTCGTATCACTCGTGAAATTATGCAGCAACCTGCTCTTGATCCATATCGCGGTGAAGAAATTAGTCCGGGTAAACATCTTCAAAGTGATGCAGAGCTGGATGACTTTGTTCGTAATCATGCCGAAACGGCTTATCATCCGTCTTGTAGCTGTAAGATGGGCGAAGATGAAATGGCTGTCGTGGATGGTCAAGGTCGCGTCCATGGTATGCAAAGCTTACGCGTAGTTGATGCCTCAATCATGCCGCTGATTATTACCGGTAACTTAAATGCAACGACGATTATGATTGCCGAGAAAATTGCAGACCAAATTCGTGGACGTGAAGCGTTACCACGTTCAACTGCACCGTTCTATGTAGCGTCATAAAACATCAAAGGGTATATTTCTTATGCAGAGATATACCCTTATTTTATTATCACCAGATGGTCATTAATAAGAACTTTGTATTAGTCCAATCTAGAAAACTAACGACAAATAATAACTTTACTCACTTTTTCTTATTATGTATTTCTCCAACTGGTTCACCTTTAATCAATTTTTAATTATACTTTTAAATTCAATAATATAATAATAAAAATCAACTTAAAACCGTCTATTAAAAACTTAAAATGATTAAATATAAATCACATTTATGAGTTTGATGGGTCCCATTTATTATAAAAATTGTCTTGTCAATGCAAAATTAGTCTAAAATATAGAGTGTTTGCGATAATCCCAAGTAATTTTATTTTTTTATAAGTTCTCAAATTTTGAGAATTTACTTTCGCATTTATATCCATTTTGTCTGGATACGCTGTCTAGGTTTCCTCACACCTTAAGTGACTCAAATAACTTATTTTAAGGTCCCCCTTACATGAAAAAGTTTTTGAAATACCTTCTGGTATTAATCATTCTTATTTTAATTGCAGGAATTGTTTTCTTGTTTAGACCAACCACGTCAAAACAAGTAGAAACTGCAAAAGATGAACCAGTTGTTGATGCTGTTCTTGTTGGCGGCGGCATCATGAGTGCCACTCTTGGTACTTATCTCACCGAGCTTGAACCAAACTGGCAAATTCGTATGTATGAACGTCTTGACCAAGTTGCTCAAGAAAGTTCAAACGGCTTTAACAATGCCGGAACAGGCCACTCTGGCTTTATGGAAATGAACTATACCGAAGAAAAAAACGGTAAGATGGAAATTGTCAAAGCTGAAAAAGTTGCTTCTCAATTTGAAGTCGCTAAACAGTTTTGGTCATATCAGGTAAAACAAGGCGTTTTAGCTGAACCAAAATCATTCATTAACCCAGTTCCGCACATTGCTTTCGTTTGGGGCGATAACGTTCAATTCTTAGAAAAACGTTATGCTGCCATGATTCAAAGCCCGTTGTTCAAAGGTATGGAATTTACTGAAGACCCAGCTGTAATTAAACAATGGGCACCTTTAGTAATTAACGATCGTGATCCTAGCCAAAAAGTTGCAGCGACCCGTATGGATGTTGGCTCTGACGTAAACTATGGTTCTATCACTAAGCAATTGGTGAATCGTTTAGATCAAAACCCGAATTTCAAATTACAGACTTCAACCGAAGTGTCTGGCATCAGCCAAAATGATGACAAAACTTGGACTGTGTCTTTCAAAAATTTGAAAACTGGTAAAGTAGACCACGTTAAAACACGTTTTGTATTTATTGGTGCAGGTGGTGCAGCAGTTAAATTATTACAACTCACTGGCTTACCAGAAGCGAAACAATATGCAGGCTTCCCTGTCGGTGGTGAGTTCTTAATTACTGACAATCCAAAAATTACTGCAGAACACACAGCAAAAGTTTATGGCCGTGCTGAACTTGGTGCGCCTCCAATGTCTGTGCCACATATTGATACGCGTTATATCGACGGTAAAAAATATGTATTGTTTGGACCATTTGCAACGTATTCAAACAAGTTCCTGAAAAATGGTTCTCAGATGGACTTGCTTGCATCAACGAACAAAAACAACGTTTTACCAATGACCACTGTTGGTTTGGAAAACCTTGATCTTGTTAAATACTTGGTGAGCCAAGTCATGATGTCAGACAAAGACCGTCTTAATGAACTTCGTAAATACTACCCAGATGCGAAAGCTGAAGACTGGCGTTTAAGCCAAGGTGGTCAACGTGTTCAGATCATCAAAAAAGAACCGGGTAAACCAGCTACACTTCAATTCGGTACAGAAATCTTTGCATCTAAAGATGGTGCTGTAACTGCGTTGTTAGGTGCGTCTCCGGGTGCTTCGACTTCTCCATACATCATGCTCAACTTGCTTGAAAAAGCTTTCCCTGAGCAAACTGAAGGTAAATGGAATCAGAAGCTTCATGAAATTGTTGTTTCGTATAAACAAGACCTAAGCAAAGACCCTGTATTACTCGACAAAGTTCGTCAGTACACAAGTTCTACACTTGGCTTGAACTATACATCTCCGTTTAAAGCTGCAAACGATGAAACTGCTGCTGCTCCTGTTGCAAAAGCAAACTAAGTTTGATGATGTATAAGTAAAATTCCAAAAGGATGAATTTCGATTCGTCCTTTTGTTTTTTAAGACCTCAGTTGAGATATTTAGATTAGCTATGACGCCTTTAAACTCATCATCCCGCCTCTTTACATTTTGTTTTAAGCTCGCGCTTGTTTTGCTACTGGCTTATCTTTGGTTAAGCGGTTTTTATATGTGGATGATTGGTGGTACAGCCATTTACATAAGCTCAGCCGTGTTACTCGCAATGACCGCTTATGCCTTTAAGCTCGGTAAATATCAAAAATTATTTTCAATTTTAAATCTACTGTTAAGTGCTGCTGCATTATATTTTAGTACTGCTCATTTATTTTTCTCTTCTGTTCAATTCTTTATATTTTTACCTGCCCTATTTTTTGTACTGTTAGCTTTTGCTCGCCTAGAAAAAGTTCGTGGCTTATCTAAAGTTTTAATATTCATGAGCTTATTGATTTGGTCAGGCATACATTTTAGTCAACTTGAGCAACTTAAAGCCTATTATAAAACCCAGCACACTGGGGAAAGTTGGCAACAATATGGCGCACTTTAAGCTTATTTTTTAGGCGGCAGCCCTATATAAATAAGTTTTCTTTTTCCCATAAAGTTCATCAGTAAAACTGAACATGATCTACAGAATTTCTTTTAAGAAAAAATATTCATAACAATCTAATTTATTTAGAAATATATCGAGCATATTAGCGATTGAACATGTTTCATGTACCCGCTAGATTAGCTGAATTATTTTTCTCCCTTTGTTTTGTAATTTATGAAAATTTTAGATGGCGGTTTAGGCCGTGAACTTGCTCGTCGTGGTGCCCCATTTCGTCAACCAGAATGGTCTGCACTCGCACTCATTGAAGCGCCTGAAACAGTAAAAGAAGTACATCTTGATTTTATCAACGCTGGTTCAGAAGTTATTACTACCAATAACTACGCTGTTGTACCGTTTCATATTGGACAAGAACGCTTTGAAACTGACGGTGTTCGTTTAATTCAAGTTGCGATCGAACAAGCAAAAAATGCAGTTAAAGAAAGCGGCAAAAATGTCAAAATTGCAGGTTGCTTACCGCCTTTATTTGGTTCTTACCGTGCAGATCTGTTTCAACCTGAGCAGGCTAAAAACCTTGCTGAACCGATCATTAACACCTTAGCACCAGAGGTAGATTTCTGGTTAGCAGAAACTCAATCGTGCTTAAAAGAAGTCGAAACGGTGCATGCGTTATTACCAAAAGATGGTAAGGACTATTGGGTATCGTTTACGCTTCAAGACGAAATTAAACAAGAGCAAGCGCTACTTCGTTCAGGCGAAAACATGCAACAAGTGGCTGAATTTATAAAACAGTCAAATGCTAACGCGGTTTTGTTTAACTGCTGTCAGCCTGAAGTGATCTTGCAAGCCATTAATGAAATTAAAGGACTCATTCCAGTGTCTGTACAGATTGGTGCCTATGCCAATGCGTTTCCACCACAAGATGACAACGCAACTGCAAACGATGGTCTTGATGAAGTTCGTAAAGATCTTGATGCTCCAGCTTATCTTGGTTTTGCCAAGCAGTGGCAACAAGCAGGCGCAAGTTTAGTGGGTGGTTGCTGCGGTATTGGCCCAGAACACATTGCTGAACTTTCTCAATTTTTCAAAGAATAAATACCATGTCTGCTGCCAAAATCGGATTATTGTCTCTTACAGCGCTGGTCTTTAGTTCTATGGTGGGGTCAGGCGTATTTAGCCTTCCCCAAAATATGGCTCAAGTCGCTAACGGCTCTGCCCTTCTTGTTGCATGGCTCATTACCGGAGTCGGCATTATTTTCTTAGCCCTCACGCTATTACATTTAACTCGCCAACGCCCAGATTTAGACGGCGGTATTTATAACTATGCACGTGAAGGTTTTGGTGACCTGATCGGGTTTTGCTCGGCTTGGGGCTATTGGTTATGTACCACCATCGGTATTGTTGGTTATGTAGTGATTGCCTTTTCGGGCGTCGGCATGTTTACCGATAGCAAAGACCATATTATTTTTGGTGAAGGTAATACGCTCTACGCACTGATCGGTTCAAGCATTTTTGTATGGCTGGTGCATTGGTTGGTCAGCCGAGGCATTAAAGAAGCGGCTATTGTGAATTTATTGGCGACCATTGCCAAAATCATTCCAATGGTGGTTTTCATCTTCTTTACTTTTATTGCCTTTAAGTTTGACCTGTTCAAACTCAACTTAAATGACTTTACTTTAAAAGTTCCACTTTGGCAGCAAGTAAAAGACCTGATGCTGATTACCCTCTGGGTCTTTACCGGCATTGAAGGTGCTGTGGTTTTATCATCGCGTGCAAAAAACCGTTATGACATTGGTAAAGCCACTATTTTAGGCGTGCTACTGGCGTTAAGTTTTTATGTAATGGTCACCGTTTTGGCTTATGGTGTGGTCAGTCGTGAAGCACTTGCAGGCATGCATAACCCTTCAATGGCAACCATTTTACAGCAGCTCATCGGTTTGCCGGGCACTATCGTTATTACCATCGGCCTTATTATTTCAGTTTCTTCGTCTTATTTAAGCTGGACTTTATTTGCAACTGAAATTCCATATTTAGCTGCAAAAAATGGCGCATTCCCGAAATTATTTTTAAAGAATAATCAGAATAATGTGCCGATTTCATCACTTTGGCTCACCACTCTGGTCGTGCAAGGTGCATTAATTGCGGTGTATTTTTTCAATAAAAACTACACCCAGCTTTTACTGATTTCTTCGGTAATGATTTTGCTGCCTTATTTTCTGGTGTCTGCTTTTTATCTTAAAGAATCGATTCGTCACAAACGCACGCCACATATTGCCATTGCAAGCGTCGCTTCAATCTATGCGCTCTGGTTGCTCTATGCAGCAGGATTAGATTTATTGCTCTTGTCTGTGGTGTTGTATTTAGTCGGCTTGGTTATTTTTTCAATCAGCTACTTTGAGCACAAAAAATCGCTTAAACAAAACGAGCTAAATTAATTATTTCAACCACTGTTGACCCATTTCAACAGTGGTTTTCTAAAAATAAATCGCTCTATTTTAAAGGCTGCGACTGCATTAAATGCAATCGTAAAATACGACGTAATTCTAAAATCGCCTCTGGCGTTGTTTGAATAGAATGCCCACCTTTAATCATCAGCTCCGATTGCTCACCTTCTAGATGTGAACTTTGGTAAGGCACTATCCCATCACTGCTTTTTAACTTATCTTTTGTACCATCCACGTTACCCATAATCGAGTGATAGACCACGTTAGAGGATGGCTGAATGGCCTGCGTAAGCTGCATAAAGTTTGAAGAACGACTTAAATTACTCGCCCCATTTTCAATTAAGCCTTTTCTGAGTTTCGTATTTTTCTCATCTCTCATTTCAACCGCAATAAAAAAGTCAGCAGGTAAGCGAATAACACGGCGTGCAATTTGGGTAAACCATCGGTCTGCGTAGTCGGTACCATGATGCGGCGACGAAACAAAAACCACGCGTTTAAAATATGGAAGCGCTTTGAACTGAAAACGCTCTTTAATCACTGGATTTTCTTTTAAACGATTTAACTGCGCGTCATTCATTTTTTGCATGGCTAAATCGGAAACATCAGCATTACTGACCAATAAACGGCTAATCACACCGCCCATACTATGCCCGACCAATACTGCATCGTGTGCAGCATAGCTATCTTTAGCAATGTTTTGAAAAGCCTGATTCAGTAAAGAATAAATCTGAAAACGACTTTCAAAAATGGGCATATTGGTTGAATAGAACACTTGCCAAACTTGGTAATTTTGTCTTAATTCGGCATCGCCCATAATGTCATTGGTCAGACTCACCCAAGCTTCTGGGCTACTTGCTAAGCCATGAACAAACACAATGATTTTCTTATTGGGGTTAAAAGGTTCCAGCATATATAAATGCGGCATGATTAAATTGGTTTCTTTATTAATTAAAGACCAATAACCCGCTGCACCTAAATTATATTTTGACAGCCAAAGCCCATAGGGCGCCGAATAGTTGGCAGTGAGCGGATAGTCCACACCTTCAACCTTTACACGGCTTTGTCTGTATGGATCGAACATCGAGATTTCTAACTCTGCCCCAGCAATCACCTGATCGGCTGTGGCCTTTTGTTTAGGATAGGCAATGGCAGTGACCGGAAAGAACCGAGGCAAATGAATATTAGGATTAGTTTGATGAGCATAAAAAGCATCGGGGTCTAAAATGAAACCATGATTTACATCATTTTCTTTACGCCCGACAATAAACTCTGCCCCTAAGCCATCCTTACGGTTAACGGTATTAAAACCAGAAAAGTTCATGTTATAGCTGGAACGAAAAGTATCGACTTCAATCTTTTGTACATCTACCGCATGATCAAAATTGACATGATATTGATGCCCATCTGCTTTCAGTAGAGACGGAAAATAATGCGTATTTAAATGATCAAAATACGTGGTCATGAGCTTCGACAAAGCAACGTTATAAAAAATACGCACCTGATTTTGCCGATGGTCAAATACTCGATCGAACGGAGACTCTTCAGAGTCAAATAAATAGACATAACTATAGCGCAAGCTTTTATCGAACAAAGCTAGTTCATGCTCAACGCAATTTTTACTTTTATTAATGACATTACACTGACTGCTACGCCCAACATCTAAAGCTTTTGCTAAATAAATTTCGCTCAGTGCAGCATAACGTTCTTCTCGGCTCGTATTTTCGGAGAGACTCTGAATTTTATTTAAACAATCATCAAAATTTTGCAGGCAAGACTTTTCATCTTTTTTGACCAAATACAGTAAGTTTTGGGTTTGATGACTTAAAGTGTTGTCGGTCAGAATACTTTCATTCTTACTTTTTAAAGCATTGCTTAAATTACTTTCTTTTAAATGAATGACCTGACAACCGCTGAGCAGTCCCATTATTGTTATCATTAAATAATGGCAAGACTTTGTCATTATGCATTCCCTTAGCGAATGTATTTCCCCATCAGGTCATTATGCCTGCAAAGTCATAGCTGAACAATTTGAATACGCATTTTTAGTCGGCAAACTGAAGCCCATAAAAAAGCCCGAACTCAATTTAATTCGGGCCAATTCATCCACTACCTTAATTAAGCTTGGTTAAACTTTTGCTGCGAAGCTAAATAAGAAAAATATAAAATGGGTAAAATAAACGGCGCTACGCTCCAGAAATCAAAATAGACATACAAAATTGCTCCCAAGAAGGCGCCAATCACAAACCCGACAACAATACTGGCACTTTTAAGAAAACTTGCCCGATTGGCTGCATTATTGTTTTTCAGCAAGTTAGCAATATCAATACCGAGCTGCGTGGTATTGCCGGTCATCATGGTGCTTGGGCTAATATTTTTAATGAGTGTTTTGCTTGAAGTATTACGAATAGCTAAGGCAATTAAACCCAGCCCACCTGTTAGTGCAACCGTAATTGCATCGGCATTTTTAAACGGTTCGAAGTAAAGTCCTGCAACCATAAAAGCACACAGAAAGATGGCTTCAAATAAAAATAAATAAGACAGCGTTTTATGCTTCACCTGACTACGGTCAATTAGCAGCTTGGTAATCACAACTGTCAAAATAAATAGTGGAATAGCAGCAAGCTTAATCCATAAACCTGCACCGCCTTTAACCATCGCAGCCCCCGCCAACACCAAGTTTCCAGTCACATGTGCGGTAAAAAAGCCAAACAAAGCAATAAAACCAATGGTATCAATTGCCCCACCAACCATGGTCAATAAAACAGGGTCCCGACATATTGCCCATGTACTTTCTGTCTCTTTTTTAATTGGGATATCTGGCATATGACGTGTCCTATGAAAGTAAAATTTTAAAGTGATCGAATTGTTTAAAAATAATTTTAAAATTAAAAATGAATAAAATTAAAACGTTTATGAAAGCAAAAAATGATGTAAAAAAATAGGGTGTGTAATGTCGTAACACTGTCTCTAAAATAGCAACAATCAAAATTGTCTATTTTAAGGACAATAAAACAGTGATCATCTTCAAATCAATTTGACCTCTAAAACAGTTCTAACTATGATGAAGCCGCAAGTTGATATCAACTGATTTTGAACCTGAAAAAGTTATGCCAAAATATGGATAATGAAAAACAACAATCATGAGTAGATATATGTCACTTTATAATTATTCAGTTTTTCTAGGCGGATTATTATTTGTATCCGTTGCTTTCGCTTGTCAAAAAAATAATGCTCAACGTGATTTTTATTTAAAATGTATGGCAGCGGGCCATAGCCGTGCAAGTTGTACGTGCATTTATCATCGTTTAGAACGTCAATATTCACCTAAACTGATGCTTAAACTCGGAAGTTTAAGTTTACAAAGCCCTGAAGTACCACGTGATTTTATAAAAACCATGAAGCGTACTATGCAACAGTGCAAATCTTAAATCTTCAATTTTTTAACCACATCCAAATTAATACCCCAGCCATACATAAAATTGCCGGATAGACAAACCACGGATGTGGAATAGTCCAAATCATAAAAATAGCCGCCAAACTCATACTGAATGTCGAGATATATTTTGCCTTTTTAGGAATACGCCGATGTTCTTGCCACTCGCGAATGAGTGGACCAATATAACGATGATTTCGAAACCATTGATGAAGTTTTTCAGAGCCTCGAGCCGCAAAGAAAACAGCCAAAATTATAAAATCAACGGTAGGTAAACCCGGAATAAAAACACCCAATATGCCAAGTGCAATACACAACCAAGCCAAACCAATAAACACCCAACGCGCCCAAACAGAACGGGCAAGCTTACTGACTGGTTGAGCGGGTGCTAACGACTGCTCATGTTTTACGATCACATTTACTTGATTGAGTTTGTCCATACCGGGTAGCCTTCATCCACTTTTTATTATTTCAATTCATCAAGCTGATCAAGCGCCTGACCAAAATATCCAAAGGCATCTAAAGCACCTTGTACAACACGATCTTGCTGGGTCCGGTCGAAACCCGTTTCGTCGAGTGCTTGCACAAAACGTTTCCAGACTTTAGCGCGCCCTTCGGGATAGGCTGCTAAATTACGCGCAGCAAACGTTTCCGAAAACCCTAGATGTTTTTGGGCCTCTTTAAATAAAAATGCAGCCCCTAAGGTTGAACCTTCAGACACATAAATCCAGCCTAAAGCTTCGGGTAGCTGTACGTTTTCACTGTGTAATTGCTGTCCGTTAGGTTGAATACCTAAATCATTTAAATCGGCAAGTGCTTGTTTTGAGCGGCCGCGAATATCTAGGTCCGGAATCAGTCCTGCCACGCCCTCTTTTTCAAAAAGATGTTCAATTTCGCGCTGAAAGTAATATTGAGACAACGTAAATTGTGCGTATTTTTCTTTACTTGAAAACACCTTTGCTTGCGACATTAATTGATGCATACGTTCATGTTCAGCAGCGGTTTCTTGTTTCAAACGTAAAGACAAGCTGTTACTAATGATTTGTTCTGTAGATGAGTTCATCATCTTTCTCCTGCAAAATGGATATGGCTCATCGGTTAACGGCCCCGATTGAGTTTGAGTTGGACTGGAAAATCCACAACAATGGTCACGGCCCGACCATTAATTTTGTGGGGTTTAAATCTGGATTTACGTACAGCTTGCATGACCCGTTCATCAAGGCTTTGAATGCCTGAACTTTGACGTACCTGTATGTCAATCGGTTTACCTTTTTCATTAATACGAATACGCACCTCAACCAAACGATTTTGTTGTTTTAACTCGCGGTCATCATAGTCAAGCCCGCCAAAACTCAGCACATCCACACTACTCACCTGAACAACGTCATCGTGTTCAACTTGAGTACTAGGTGCTTTTGAATATTCTTGCTGCGTTGCTGGTGTTTTGACACCGCCACTTTTGGTTATGCTGCTGATGTTTTGTGGCAGGTGCTCACTTTTCGTTTGTGCAATGTCTGTCGAACTCAACTGTTTGTCTGTATGGGCCGCCAGCCTTTCTGTACGCTGCGCTGGTTGGAGTGAAGCTAAACTGTTTAAATTTGCTTTTGATTGTGCTTGCTGTTTGTCACTTAAATTATTTTGCACCACCTCTTTAGAAGCAGTTTTTGACACTAATGTCTGAACATTTTTAGGCGAGTTTTTTGATTCTTCAGGTATAGAAGATACCGAACTGTTTAACGTAGATTTAGGCGTTAAACTTTTTCCGATAGGCTTACTTTCCGTCTGGTCATTTGATGGCTTTTTAGCAGGTGCCAGCGACACAAAACTTACTTTTAAGGCATCTACTTTTGGTGATGTCGCAAAAGTGTAAGGTTCAATTAAATGGCTCAGCATCCAAACAGCAAACACATGCAGACCAATCACAACAGCTACGGTTAAGCACTTATAAAAATGCTTCGGCCATTGTGTTAAAGGCAGTTTGACCATTGGCTCATGTGTAGGGAATAAAGATTTTGATTTCATAGCTTATTCCCTAAAAACGATGCTCAAGCTTGAGGCTAATGTTGTGTTTATCGTAGGAATACAACCAATCGACATTGCTTTTATTATGGTTATAGCGGTAGGTTAAATTGGGTGTCATGCCATAAAACTCAAAGCGCGGCATTTGCACAACAAAGGTATAGTTCTGTTCAAAATCATGACGGCGTGCCAAGAAAGTTTCTGCATATTTATCAAACAGACGCCAACGGTAAGAGCTCAATAAAGTGGTGTTAAATCCTGTGCTCCAAGATTTGCTTAAGCCCAACCGCATACCTTGCTGCTGGTATGCAGCCATATATTTTTCTTGGGTCGAATGGTCGACTACATCTAAACCACCAAAAACAGTCCACTGATCTGGAAAAATCTTCCAGAAAGTGACGAAGGCCGAACTTTCTACGCCATCTAGAGTTTTATATTTCTGATAATTTAAATCTTTACTTTCAGCTTCAAGCTTAAAGGCTTTATCTGCCGAGATAAAATGCATCCATTCAGCACGTGCCCCCCACGTATTGTAAAGACCATCATTGCCATAACGTTTATGTTCAAAAAGCGGGCTCACCCCAATTTGATTTTTTAAGTCAAAGTAGCTATAGCCTGCATTAATGTTAATAGTAGATTCATTAAATGCCGCGTGGTCGTTATAAGACTGTCCAAAAGCCAACGCACGTAAAGCCACGCCATGATGCCCCTTAATCGCATAGCGTTTAATCAGACTAGCTTCATAATCTAAACCTGTTGCCGACTCAGCTTTAGGCGTCCCACGGGTAACTTGCTCAATTGGAATAATATTACCCTTACTATCTTTGCCATAAAGGGTCCATGTTTTGCTCTGTTCAGACGAACTATTTAAATTACTGACATAGGTGTAACCCGCTGAAACTGAGCCTTGCCAAGAGTCTCGTTTTTTTAGTGCCTGAACAAAAGTATTTACTGTTGTTAAAACTCCAGACGGGATTACAGCAGGGTCGCTTTGTTTAAGTTTGTCTTGAATGGAAATAAAAAGGCGTGCTGCTTCCTTATTCTTCTGTTGTTCAAACAGCACGCGCGCTAACTCAAGTTCACAAATTAAATTATGAGGTTGTTGTTTTAGGCTGCTTTGAAATTTTTGTTCAGCCAATTTCAGTTGACCCTGAGAACGTGCAACTGCCCCTTCGGCAAAGTCGGTTAAAGCCCGATCGTAGCCAACATATTTCTTATAATGTTCTAAATAAACCGTGGCTTTGAGCCACTGTTTTTGCATGACTGCCAAATATAACGCCTTGGCAAGATCATTCTGGTTTTGCTCAACACTATATTCTTGTCCATTAATTTGAAGTTTTGGTAATTGCTCGGTACTACGAATGGTTCCCTGCTCATGAAACTGTCGCTGTTCTTGCAAAATCGTTTGGTCCAAACTTTGATTGAGACGAAGCTGTGTGTCTTCGTCGGCATATAAAAATGGACAACTCAACAATGTCAGACAGCACAAAAGCGTTCGTTTCATAAAACAATAAACCTGAAGCAACCAAGCAAAAATCCAAAAACAAAAGGAATCTACGTGTGTAGATTCCTTTTGCATTCATTAATTTTTAGCACCGCCAAATGCAGTGTTGTAAGACACGTTATCAAACTGGGCAATACCCGCTAAAGCCGAAGCATTTGCACCAAAGAATTGACCTTGAACCACACCAGAGTTGTCTACCCCAGCCGTACCGTTAGCCGTTGCCAAACCTGCAAAGGCAGCAGTACCCGGGTTAAATGCCACACCATCTAGGCTTAATGATGAAACAGCCGTACCCGTTCCTGTAAGCGTCCCTTCAAGTGTGCCCGCGCCATAGTTTGCCGTGAACGTACCACTTAACAGATTGCTTGCAGAGCCATTAATACCTGCAACGGTATAGGTCGCAGTACCCGCGGTTGGAACCGTGGTATTGGTGTTATCACCCGCGTAGTAAACGGTATGGCTCGCGCTTGCCGGCGTGTCGCCCGCTTTCCACCATTCACCAAAATAGACTTCCTGTGTGCCCACCTGACCAAAGTTAAAATTACCTAATGCACTGTGTGAAGGCGGCATTGCCGACACTGGAATATGCGAAATATTAAAGGTTTTGCTACCAACTGTTACATTGGTGTTGCTCGTTCCCTGAGCAGCAAAAGCCTGAGCCAAACCTTTTAACGAATTAAAACCTGTAAAAGCGTTATAGGGCGCACCCGCAGCTTGAACCGATACTGCTGCTACACCACCCGGATGGCTCGCATTAGCAGCAGCACCGATTTTGATGTTACTTTCATTACTCGAAATACCATCAATACCTGCATAAGCAAATGCAGTTGAACAAGCAACAAGACCCAAGAACAATTGAGAGATTTTCATTTGTTGTTACTCCATTTTTTTAAAACTAAGTTATTGTTTAATTTAAAATAACGTTTTCGCTATTTTTAGTTTATTGAGTAGGCCCAGTTGCAAACCTACTCGGGCTTTTTTGTAAATAATAATCATTCAATTTTATTATTTACCGTTACCTGACTCCCCTTTTATGTATGTGTAGAGGGAATCAAATTCTGTTTAAAATTTTGTGGTCCAACTGATTTTCATTGTTCGGCCCGGTGCGGCCATGGCGCTTCGGGTTAAAGGATCGATATAAAACTGGTTAGAAAGATTACTGCCGACAAACTCAACGGTGTTGTAGTCATCGACCTGATAACGCGCATAGGCATCAAAAATCCACGTGTCATTCCATGCCAAAGGCACATTGAGGTAATAGCCTTTATTGACGCTAGCATCATTGTTTTTGCGTAGTGGGCTTTCATAAGCTTTATAAAATGTTGCACGCGCGCCGAGCTCTAACTTTTCATCTAAAAAGCGTGCGCCAAGCAAACCGTGAAAACTCAGTTCAGGTGTGGCCATTGTCACTAAGTAGCCATTTGGGAAACCGTCATCGACACAGCGCTGATAGGGTTCACGGAACGCAATACCCTGCTCGGTTTGAACTGTGCCGCCTAAAATCATTTTGTTAATGGCACTATTGGTGTCACACACTTCATTTTTTAAGTTATAAGCCACGCTCAAGTCTGTGAAGAAGCCTCCATTATCAAAACGGCTTTGTAGCTCTAAACCTGATAGTTTTTGTTCATCCATATTGGTAAAAATAAGGTTTTGATCACGCTCAATCACATTTTTGGTTTTGTTGTAGTAATAGGCGAGTTTAATATCGGCGTTGCGTGCTGTGCTGAACCAGTCACGCATGTCATAGGCATAGCCCACTTCGTAGTTAAAAGCGTGTTCAGGTTTGATTGCTTGATATGGCAACATGGCAGAAAAACCGACAGTGCTTTCAAACAAACTTGGTAAGCGATATTCCTCTGCATAGCGTGCATAGATTCTGCTGTTTGGCGTGAGGTGAATTGAGGCACCTAACTGCGGTGCCCAGCCACTATCTTTAACTTTGTCGGCAGACTCAACCGGAACTTGGTCTACCACTGACATAAAGTTCCCGCCAGTTACTACGTACTTTTGTCCAGAGGCATTGAGCTGGTTTAAAGGATTATCGGCAAGCGACAATTGCCCATTAGCATCTGCTTTCCAGCTCAGCGTATTTTTCTGTGCCCAGATCATGTTATACAAAGTGCTCTCTGATGCAGGCACAGTGTCGAGCTGCCCATCCCAATCAGGATTTTTTGTGGCATAGCGCTGTTTTAAAACATTGATTAAACGCTGCTGAGTCGAGGTATAACTCTCGGGCATGGTCTGATATTCAAAGGTATATTCTTTAAGCTTCGCTTTTTTGGTAAACAGCGGATTTAAATTCGGGTCAATCTCGCTCTGCAAAGACTTATTTAAAAAGTCATCAACAGCCCAATACGAGCGATAACGCATGCCCGCATCAAAACTTAACCAAGACAGTGGTCGATAATTAAAATTAAAGTCGAACGTTTTTTCCTCACGGCGCCCTGCTCGTGGCAGTGCCTGATAGAGCGAATAACTTGGGCCAAATTCGCCATACACATCATCGGACGTCAGTTTTTCATTTAAGAAACTTCCACCGAGCGTCAAATCAAGCTGGTCAAGCAAACGGGTTTTATTACTGACCGTAATGCCTTTACGCGTATTGTCAGAATGGCTTATCGCCGTGTTAATAATGGTGTTATCTCGAAAGTCGATTGTGGTTGGCCACCCACCACGTGTATAGGTCTGGCTTTCGGTGTCGGTTTGCCAAATGTTGGCATAGAAATCAATCCAGCGATTATTCTCAGGCTTAAATTTATATTCGAGGCTATAAGCTTTAGAGTGAATATTGCTTAAAGGCCACTGCGGAACACCCAAGTCAGGCGTAATACCCCACACAATTCGAGACGGCATAATTTCACCAAAAATATTTTTGGTATCTCGGTAAGTTAGTTTAAGGGTCTGATCATCTGTTGGACGATAGGTCCCTTTTAATAACCACGACTCCATGTGACTTGAAGTGTTGGGAACTTCATCGCCCGGTTGATAGGCATAGGCAAAGTAAGGAATAAAGTCGAGGCTACTGTCTGGTGTCGCTCGTTTATAGTAGCCCGCGCCATGTGTGCCCGAAAAATAATTGCCGCGCTCACGTACTGCATACACTGCCAGTAAATCGAATTTATCTTGCTTAGTTGCAATTGCCAGTCGGCCCGCCAAGTCGTCGCCCGAAAAATTAGAGTTATCACTTCTGGTCCGGTTCTTTTTATAAATATCAGGGTCGTATTTCGCCCCATTCATGTCGATCCAAGGCTTTGTATCATCGTAATTTTGGCCCACTTTACTCATGTCTGGCAAAGACGGATCGATTGAGTTGGTAGAGCCTTCTACTTTTAACTCAGCACCAAAAGACTTACCCGGACGAACAATGTCATCGGCCTCTAGCGTTTTAACCACCACACCACCACCAACAGAAGTTGTGGTATTGCGCTCTAAAGATGGGCCTTTAATGACTTCAATGCCCGCAATAAGATTGGGGTCGATATAGTTTCGGTTGTTTACCCCGTTATAGCCACGCCACACCGCAATCGACTGTTCAGTGCCATCAATGGTTAATGGCACACGGCCAACGCCCTGCACACCACGTACACTTGGGTCGAGTGCGCCACTGTTACGGGCATCGCCGCTATAGACTCCCACCATGCCTTGTAAAACATCGGCAGGATTGGTTCCTTTAAAGCGCTCGACATAGTCTTTGCCTGCATAGACCGAAGAACGGTTTGCGTCATAAACTTTGTTATAGCCTTCTGTGTCGCGGTCTTCTTTGCCATACACCACAATTGGCGTGAGTCGTACCGATGCATCTTCTTCAATTACGGCACTACTTGGTGGCAGGCTAACGCCCTGAACCTTAGATGAAGTGACCCTTGGCGTAGATTTTTTGGTGAGTGTGTAGCCCTGCCCAACTTTTACAGCATTAAATTCGGTTGCTTTTAAAAGCTGCTCAAAACCTTGCTCAACAGCAAAATTGCCTTTTAAGCCTAGGCTATGTAACCCTTGGAGTTGCTGAGCATCCATTGCAATTGAAGTACCCGATTGTTCGGCAAATTGATTGAGTACGTTAGCAAGGCGACCAGCAGGAATGTTATAGCTTTTAACTCCGGCTGTTTCTGCATAGGCCTGCTGCATAGGCAGCGTAACAAGTCCACCCATCGACACAGCATGTATCGCAAACGCCAGTGTTGAAAATCGAAAAATCGATCGATTCCGCTTTTGCCCCGTTCCCGCTTTTTTCATTTGCCACGCCCCAGTAAATCGTAATAAGAATCATTCAATACAACAAATTAAAATGATCCATATTTATTGCTTCTACTTACTATGACGAACGACTTTCAAAAAAGTGGAACCTAAAATTGAAAATAAATTTAATTTTTTATTATTTTAAAGAAACCATGACCACGAACGGCGTGATTTGCTTAATTTTCAGGTCTGGAAAAACCGTAGCCAAAAGTTTAAGCGATTCTGTGGTTTGATCTAAAGGCAACACCGCATTGACCCGCACATGTTGCAACGCTGCATCATTAAAAATAATTTTGCCTTTGTAGTTGCGGTCTAGCTCTTGTAGCACTTGATTCAATGGCAAGTTTTCTACCATAAGCTGATGCTTTTGCCATTTTTGTTGTTCGTTATAAACATTCAGTGCAGGCAGTTTTTGTACGCCATTTTCGTCCATTTTAATGGCTTGCCCTGCTTCAACAATCGCCTGACGAGTCGCATGCAATTGGATGGTTTTAACCTGTGTCGCTTCTACTTTTACCTTTGAGTGCAACATCTTAAGTTCGGTTGCCGAAGGGTCATAACTGACGCTAAAAGCTGTGCCGAGTGCCTGAATTTGCCCATGACTGGTTTTGACCAAAAACGGTCTGGTCTTATCTTTAGCCACATCGACATAAATTTGACCTTGTACCAACTCAACCACTCGCTGATTGGTTTTAAAATCAAGATTGACTGCGCTTTTACCGCGTAAAATTAAACGTGAACCATCTGGCAAGGTTTGCGTGGTCCACTGCCCCGATTGCCCTTGAATATCAGCCGTCACATAGGCCACTGTAGTATCGGTTAAATAAAATAATGCCCCACTAATAGCAACAAACACAACGGCAAAAGCTGTTCCTGCACGTAAATGTTTATAGGCTTTGCCTGAGCTTAGGCCAGCTTTAAGGGCAACTTTAGTGACTTTTTTATGTCCGCTGGTTTGGGAAAGTTTTTGAATTGAACCGATACACTGTTCTATGTCGGCAGCCACTTGGCGATGTTGCTCACTGTTTTTTTTCCACTCTTCAAATTTTTGTTTGGCGGTTTTTCGCAAGCTTTCATCATCCGAACTCAGTTGAACAATCCAATGCGCGGCTTCTTCAACCAGTTGGTGATGTTTGCTTTTATCCATGGCCATTTAAATGCAAGCGTCCATGTCTTGTCGATTTTGGTAGCATTGAATTAAACAGCTCGCCAAATATTTTTGAATCATTTTGGTCGATACATTTAATTGTGAGGCAATTTCTTTATGGGTATAGCCTTCGAGGTAATGCAAAATAAAAGCTTGCTGTGCTTTTTCGGAAACCCCTTCGAGTGCTTTGCAAAGCTGGTTAATCGCTTGAATAATTTGCATTTGGTCTTCGGGTGAAGCCACCGCTTCAAGCATATATTCCATTTGACTCAAGCCATCTAAATAGGCCTGTTCAATGCGTTTACGGCGCACTTGGTCAATCAGCAGGTTTTTAGCAATCGACGTTAAATAGGCGCGTGGTTCCTTAATGCCAAATAACTCGTCTCTGGTTTGTAGCAGTTTAATAAATGTGTCCTGAACCAGATCTGCGGCCTGATCAGTATTACCTAATTTTTGTCTCAACCATTGATGAAGCCAGTTTTGGTGACTTCTATATAACTGATCTACAAGCAAAGAAGTTTTGTTCACAGCAATTGGACTCAAAACAAGGAACTCACAAATGATAATAATTATCATTTAAACAAGTCAAGCAATAATTCAAGTAAAACTTAAATCACTGTTTAATAAATTGAATTAATTGCTCCCTTACTTTGCTGCACTTCTCTTAAAGCAAATGAGCCAGATTTTTAATTTCTTCCATCACTGCCTTACAAGCAGGCGTTAAATAGCCATGCTTAGAAATAGACAAAGAAATATAGCGCTTTAGCTCAGGACTCATAATTTTTGCCGCTTGAATTGAGGTGTATTGGCTGGCCTTTTTTAAAGCTTGCGGCCCCAGCATGGTGTAAATGCCAGATTCGGAAACCAAATGGGTTTGTAAACTAATCGAGTCAGCTTCAAACACAATATTCAGCTCTACCCCATTTTCATAAGCCATATGGTCTAAAAAGTTTCGCCAGTTACTTGGTCTGCAAAACGTGACCAGCGGTAACTGATTTATTGCTTTAAAGTCGACTTCATTTGCCTGAGTGAGCGTGTCTCCTTCACAGCCGACCAAATAGGTATCGGCTTCGGTAAGATAGACATCGCCGTGCTTAGGCGTCGGGTTAAACCGATAGAGTATGGCTAAATCGACGCTGCCATCTTCAAGCCATTTTTCTAAATGCACCCCTTGCCCTTCACGCACCGACAGTTTAATTAAGGGATATTTTTGTTGAAGCACTTTGTACAAAGTCGATAGCAACGGATGTGCAGTAGACGGCAAACTGGCAATGCGAACCGTACCAATCGGTGTATCGGTCGAGTGCAAAATTTCATTATTAAGTTGGTCGGTGACGTTCAGCCATGAACGAATTTTAGGAAGTAAATGCTGGCCTAAATCGGTCAGCTCGACGCCGCGTCCAGTTCGGTTAAACAAACGACCACCACATTGCGCCTCAAGCTCATTCATTTGCCGACTTATTTGCGGTTGATTGGTGTTATGCAGCATGGCGACTTTGCTTAAGCTACCGAGTTCCACCGCGTCTAAAAATATTTTCCATAAATCATAATTCATCGATTCTTCCTAAATCGTAAACTAGCACTTTTGAGCTATACATTTTCAGTATAACTGAAATTCAAGAATTGGTAATTCCTACATAGCTCGCCTATTTCTATACTCCAATCATGTTCTCTACAACACGATTTAAGTCAGATTAAGAGCCAGAGAATATTTAATTACACTGTATAGGAAGTACGATTATGAGTTTAGATTTACGTGGATTAACCCCAGCACCTGTGACTCCTTTTACCCGTGACGGACAAGTAGACCATGATGCAATTCAACGTTTAGGTTCATGGTTAGGCAGTATTGATGGTGTGAAAGGCTTGGTTGTTCTTGGGCATGCAGGTGAAGGAACATTCTTGTCTCAAAAAGAACAAATGCAGGTCATCGAAAGCTTTGTTAAATCTGTAGATGACAAAATTCCGGTAATTGCAGGGATTACACTCGAAGGTACTTCGGTTGCAGCAGAAGAAGCAAAACGTGCAGTGAGTGCGGGTGCTTCAGCAGGCTTAATTTACCCTTCACATGGCTGGCTGCGTTTTGGCTATCAAAAAGGTGCACCGCAAGACCGCTATAAAGCGATTTATGAAGAAAGTGGTTTGCCATCTATTTTATTCCAATATCCAGATGCCACTAAGGCCACTTACGACCTAGACACTCTACTCGATATTTCTGCACAGCCGGGTGTGTTTGCCATGAAAAATGGCGTGCGTAACATGCGCCGTTGGGATGTCGAAATTCCAATTATTCGCCGTGAACGTCCAGACTTACAGATTTTGACTTGTCACGATGAATATTTGCTTCACACCATGTTTGATGTAGACGGCGCTTTGGTTGGCTATGGCAACATTGCCCCTGAGCTTTTAATTGAAATGATTAAAGCAGGTAAAGCCAAAGATTACGCCAAAGCACGTGCACTTCACGACCAACTTTTACCAGTGACTCGTAATGTCTATCACCGTGGTTCACACATGGAAGGCACGGTCGCGCTTAAACATGCATTGGTTGCTCGCGGAATTTTGGACCATGCCACTGTGCGTTCGCCTCTGCTTCCACTGGCAGATGGGGCTGAACAAGAAATTCATGATGCGATGCGTCAAGCCGGAATTGGCAAGGTCGATTTAACCCAAGCCGTTGCTTAAATTCTATTCGGGCTAGCATGTACGCTAGCCCTTTTTTCCTGTACGCTGCCTGAGGCCAAACATCGGGCATGTCACTTAAAAACAATAATAAAAAGCATGCAAACTGTGGTGAACAGGTAGTGCGAAATAGAACAAAAAAACTACGAGGAATGTAGTCATAAGGAGATAGAAGATGACAAATCTAGCGGATGTAGAACCAATTAGTCATCATCAAAAAAATGCGGAAATTATTGCAAGACTCGAACGGCTTCCAGTAACCGGACGATTGCAATTTATGCGAATTACCATTGGTATAGCGACTTTTTTTGACGCCTATACTGTTCTTGCGATTGCCTTTGCTTTACCCCAACTCATTACCGAATGGCACCTCACCCCTGCCTATGTCGGTGCGATCATTGCTGCGGGCTATGTCGGGCAACTGGTCGGTGCTATATTTTTTGGTTCACTTGCCGAAAAAGTCGGTCGCTTAAAAGTACTGTCTTTTACCATTTTACTGTTTGTGGCAATGGACATTTCTTGTCTGTTTGCTTGGAGCGGAATGTCTCTGTTAATTTTCCGTTTCTTACAAGGCATAGGAACAGGTGGCGAAGTACCTGTTGCGAGTGCCTATATTAATGAGTTTATTGGTGCAGAAAAGCGCGGTAAGTTTTTCTTGCTCTATGAAGTTTTATTCCCGATGGGCCTTATGTTTGCAGGCATGGCAGCATTTTTCCTGATGCCAATTTATGGCTGGAAAGTCATGTTTATTGTGGGCCTCATTCCATCTTTACTGGTCATTCCTTTACGGTTTTTCTTGCCTGAGTCACCACGTTGGCTTGCCTCAAAAGGCCGTTTTAAAGAAGCTGATAAAGTTGTCAAAAGTTTTGAAGACGGTGCCATTAAAAGTGGTAAAACTTTGCCTGAACCTGTGGTTAAAGACATTAACCCGCAAGGCATGGCAAAAACCGACTGGCGTGAGCTGTTCCAAGGCATTTACCGCAAACGGACCTTTACCCTGTGGGGCATGTGGTTCTGCGTCTATATGATTAACAATGCCATGGTGACTTGGCTGCCAACGCTCTACAAACAACACTTTGGACTGTCGCTTCAAACCAGTTTGGGTTATGGCTGGATTACGTCGGGCGTGGGTGTGATTGCCTCTATTATCTGTGCGTTAATGATTGATAAAGTCGGCCGCCGTCCTTGGTACAGTGCAGCGTTTTTCTTGGCAATCATTCCACTCATGAGCCTATCGATTTTAGGTGCAAAATCGGCGATGGAAGTTGTGATTTTGGCAACGCTGAGCTATGCCATTTTGCAGACCATTTCATTCTCTTTATACCTTTACGCTGCCGAACTTTACCCTACTCGCCTACGTGCCATGGGCATTGGTTTTAGTACCGCTTGGTTACGTGCCGGTTCTGCAATTGGACCTGTTATGGTCGGTCTGGTGGTCGGTGGCTATGGCATTCAATATGTGTTTAGTGTGCTTGCCGTCGTGGCGCTCATTGGTGGCCTTGTGACCTTCTTGTTTGCCATTGAAACCAAAGGCCAAGTGCTCGAAAAACTCTCTCCTTAATTCATCCATTTCATAAAAAGCTTGCCTAACCTCAGCGTTAGGCAAAGGGCTTATTCATGCTTAAAAAAGGAATTTAAAATGAATAAATATTTGCTATGGGGCTGTATTGGTTTAGGCAGTGTGAGCAATGCTTATGCAGAACTTCCTCAAGAATTTGGCAATTTAGAATTAAAACTTAACACCCGTTACTGGAACGATGAAGGCACTGCCCACCCCACGCTTGCCAACCCTTCACCTTCATCAAGTGAATATGAACAAAGCGCTTTAGGGCTTGAGTTAAATTACCAGTCACCGTACATGTGGGACTGGCTTGGGGTAGATGGCTCACTCTATGCAGTCACCAAGTTATTTGACTCTGGCAAGCCGAGTGCTCAGCTTTTAGAGGTTGAAAATAACGGCAAGCTCGATCAAAACTTTGCAACTTTAGGGCAGCTCTACATAAAGGCAAAACTGGGCGATAAAGGTGAAATTAAATTAGGCCGCCAGTTGCACGATTCGGTTTTACTCAAAAGTACCAATAACCGTGCAGTGCCCGATACCTTTTCGGGTGCGAGTGGTCAGTTTCAACTGAATGACCAACTACAGACTTACATGGCTTACTATGACCGCTGGAAACCGCGCAGCATGGATAGTTTTGAAAAACTCGTGACTGAAAATGACGAGCACATTGATTATGTTGGTTTGCTTGGAGCCAAATATCAGTATAAAAACTGGAGCTTGAATGCCGAATATTTAAATAGCAAAGATTATTTAAAAAAGTACGGGGCGATTGCTCAATATAAGTTGCCTTTGCATGGCTTGGTGTGGACATTCAACACAGGTGCTTTTTTCTCGCGTGATGATGGCAAGCTGTTTAAGTGTGGTGCCGAAACCGAGCTGGACTGTATCAAAGGCCAAGACATTAACAACCGTGGCAATGGTTATTTTGTTGATGTAAATGTAGCCAAGAATAATCTCGAAGGCGGCATTGCCGTTTCAAAGTTTGATGGGTTTTGGATTGAAGATAACTTTGCCGTGCACTCGGCCCGCAACTCTGTTTTAACCCAAGACCACGGTACTAACCCGTTTCCGACCTCTGCGACCATTGGCCCTGACTTTACCCATAACGATGAAACCGCCGTTGCCCTCCGGCTGAAATATAACTGGAAAGACTATGTGAAAGGTTTAAAAACCGAGGCGAAGTATATTTATGGCTTTGGCGCTCACCAAAGTAACATCAGCAGTGATATTGAGGGTAAAGAGCGTTACTTTGACTTTACAGTGAGTTATGCCTTGCCGTGGGTAAAAAACTTAGATGTGCGTTATTCATTTTTGCATTATGAGTCAAAGTTTAAAAATGCAGACCTAGGTGAGAAAATAAATGGTATGACCCGTAAAGATTGGGACCAGCACCGTGTATTTATTAATTACCGTTATACATTTTAAGAACAAGTTAAACGTTTAGTTTAGCTTTATTATCCTTATTAATTTACTGCTTTAAATATATTAACTTTTGAGTTTAATTAAAATATAAATTTATATTTAAAATTTTTATAATATTTTATTTAAATTGACCTGTTAAAAACTTATGATTATTATGGTCTCGCTGGCACACATTGCCAGTCGGTTTTGACAGACCGAGTATACAGCGTATCAGGTTTATACTTCCTGAGTATCAGACTTGTGCGCAACCTGCACCTCCCCCTTACCGTTGCGGTAGGATGATCTGACCCCATAAAGTTGGACAGTTAATTAAGCAGTTTTTAAAAACTGATTTCTATATTGTACAGGGGATAAACCTTGTAGCTTCACCTTGATTCTCTCATGATTATAATAATGAATGTACTCTTTTACAGTTTTCTCTAATTCATCAATTGATTGAAATTTTTCACCATGAAAGCATTCCGATTTTAATATTCCAAAGAAGCTTTCTATTACAGCATTATCCAAACAATTTCCCTTACGAGACATACTCTGAATTAAACCATGTTGCTTTAATTGCTGCTGGTAATGGGCCATTTGATATTGCCATCCTTGATCGGAATGGAGAATTGGTTTTTCATGTCGCTTAAGTTTAGCCAAAGCATGAATGAGCATCTCTTTTACTAACTCATAATTGAGTTTGCGTTGGATTCGGAACGTAATAATTTCCCCATTAAATAAATCTATAATTGGGGATAGGTAAAGTTTTTCACCATTCACATTAAATTCCGTTACATCAGTTGCCCATTTCTGATTTGGCCGATTTGCTTTAAATTGCCGTTGTAAAATGTTATCAGCCACCATCCCGACACAACCACTTTTATATGAGCGATATTTTAGTGCTCTGATCCTTGATTTGAGTCCCATAGTTTTCATGAGGCGATATACGCATTTATGGTTAATCATTATTCCTGCACTTTTCAAAGCAAGAGTAATTCTACGATAGCCGTAACATCCTTTGTGCTTGTGATATATCGACTTAATATTTTGTTTTAGCTCAGTATATTTATCATTGGAGCGTAGAGCTTTCATGTGGTAGAAATAAGTACTACGGGCTATCTTCGCGATACCGAGTAATAGTTTCAATGGATAGATATGCCTTAATTCTGAAACAACCTGAACACTGTCTGCGGTAGAAATTGAACTTAAGTACGCTGCTTCAGTTTTAAGGCTTTTAGCTTTTTTAAGAAAGCGACCTCTGCGCGCAAAGCTGTAACCTCATCAATGAGTTCTTGTTGAGACTTGTCTTTATCATCTCTGATTGGCTTAACTACTTTGATTTTATCTTGCCTAGTCATATTGGTATAAGTCCGTTTAGTATTAAAACCAGCAATCCCTTCTTTATGATACTGAGCTAACCATCTTCTTAAAATTGACGTCCCGCTCAGATTTAATCGTCTTCTTACTTCTCTTACGGGTATCTTATCAAGAAGCATTTGTATCGCATTGATTTTAAATTCTGGAGAATAATAAGTCTTTTTAATTTTAACATTAAGCCCATCAGTACCATGTGCTTTATAGTTTTCAATCCATAACCAGATGGTTTGGAGATCTACATTAAACTCTTTGGAAAGAATTTTATAGCCTTTACTCCCATCTAAATAAGCCTGAATTACTTTTAGTTTTAACTCTTTTGAATGCTTTGGAACTGGCATAGGACACACCTTATAAGTTTAAAGAGTCTAACTTATGGGGTGCAGTTCAGGACGGGAGGGGGACGCGCTTGCGCGTGCTGGTGTATACCCAGTCTGTCAACCCCTTCTCGTTCTACCACCCAAATCAATTGACGGTGATTTTCGGTGGTAGAGCTCCATAAATTTTAAGGAGTTGACCATGCCAATATATAAACTTATTCCCTTTCCCCTATAAAATTTTATTTATTTAAAATTTAGGCCTTCTCTCACCTAAAATATTTTAAATTTATAAATAATTTTATTTTAAACTTTTAATCATTTTATTTTCCTGTATCACAGGTGGGTTAACTATTGCCTTTAAAAAATGATTTTAATACTTTAAATATAAGCGGCTTATTTTTTATTAATAACCTAGTAAAAATTATCACGAGAATAATATAAAACTTTATAAACCTATTTTGGCTTTAAGCCTTTTAATAGGCGATTACGGTGTTTCTGGTTGTGACATTCACACTCAGCAGGATTTTGAAGAAATATGCCTGTCTGGTGGGCACACCCAAGCCAGTTGTGACTGTATTTACCAACGGCTTGAACAAATGTATTCGCATAAGCTCATGCAACGTCTAGAACATGTCAGTTTGCAAAGTCCTGCTCTCCCACAGGACTTTGCCCCTACTTTTTTTAGTGTGATGCGGCGGTGCGATAAAGAAGACATGGGCTAAGCGTTTGGCTTAGCTCCCTTATCTCTGTGTCGCAATGGTGGATGACTTTAAATCAGCGCAAAAAATTAAAGTTCTGTTGTGGCACGGGGGCCAGCTTATAAGAGAGTTTGATGCAATTGTATCTGCCTCCCATTTCGACTACTCAAAATGAAATAGATTCGATCAATTGGGTGTCAGGTATATAGAATAAAAAAACTCTTCACTTGGGGAAATGAAGAGCTATAAACTGAATACATGTATAGTATCCAAAGTCATCTATGATCTCTTTTAAAAGCGTTTTAATTTAAAAAATTAATTAACCAATAATAGAGATTTTTTAATTTAGTCCAAAGGCCATTACTAGAGTAATCATATTGGTTAGTACCACAATATATACCTTTTTCAAGGTCTGCTTTAGCTTCTAATAATGTTATGTGACCTTCTGAAGTCTTATGTACACAAATTCTTTGCGTATATGATTGGTCTGTTTCAAGAATAACATCATATGGTAGAGACTCTTTAAATTCGGATGGTTTAATTTTAATACAGTTTTCTTCAATAACAGGCATTTTAAGATTCAAATAAGTTTTTGAATATGAAGAGTGAAAAGTATTAATTCCATCTACTTTACCCATATAAATTAAGGTCTGATTTTCATATGCTTTGTCATAGCCTCCTTTTGTAAATACACAAAAATTATTGTCTTTAATTTTTACATATAATGTTGAACCAGGAGAAGCACTAACAGAATTACTCATAAAAAGTAGTAAATAAAATAATTTAATGGAAATTATTTTTAAGATAATCTCCAAAATATTAGGGCTGCGGTTAAGCATCTGCGTAATTTTATTTACAACATCATAAATCATGGCATTTTTGAATAAATGCGGAAGTGTTTTCATTTTGTTGCTTAGTAAGAATTTTATCTTTATGCAAACAAAAACCTACTGTAGTGAATCCAACACCAGTTTTATTTAATCCTTGTTCACCTAGCAACATATAATAAGCATGATTTTCTACAATTTTTTTTGATTTATAGTTCTCAAAAATAATCTCTTTCACTTCCTTATTAATCTCTTTAGAAACAAATAATCGTTTATAAGTTATGCCATCTGATTCAAAATTTTCATAGTCATTAATTTCATAATGATAAACCAAAACTTTTTTATCTTTCGGAAATGAGAAATAGAGATTTCCTTGATTACTAGAAACAACAATATCAGTTTTTATACTATTGTGACTTGTACATCCAATAACTAGAAAGGTGATAAATAAAATAAGAAGCGCGTTAAGTGATTTCATATAAAATACTTTGGAATTTAAAGCTCTAAAACAAGCTAACTAACCAATAATAGGAATTTTTTAATTTAGTCCAAAGGCTATTGCTAGAGTAATCATATTGATTAGTACCACAATATGTACCTTTTTCTAGGTCTGCTTTAGCTTCTAATAATACAGTTTTTCCTTCAGAATTTTTATTTACGCATACCCGTTGATTATATTCTCCATCAGTTCCAAGCCAAATGGAATAGGGCAAATTCTCTTTAAACTCTGATTTATTAATTTTAATACAGTTCTCTTCAACAATAGGCATTTTAAGATTCAAATAAGTTTTCGAATATGAAGAATGAAAGGCATTAATTCCATCTACTTTCCCCATGTAAATTACGGTCAGATTCTCATATGCTTTGTCATAGCCTCCTTTTGTAAATACACACACATCATTATCTTTAATTTTCACATATAGAGTTGGATATGGGGAAGCACTAACTGTACTACTAATAAAAATCAGTAAATATAATAATTTCATAGAATATTAACTCTTCGGCAATAATGATTTATCATTAGGATTTTCTAAAAATTCTTTTAAAGTATATAAAACATAAGGTTCTAATTTAAGGCTAAGTCGATGATGGGGTCTGTGGGGATCTGCATATTTTAAAAATTTAGCATCAAAATAAAGTTCTATTATACGTCCTTGTTGTTCATAATTGAATTCATTAAATTTTTTATACAAATCTCTACCTCTTAAATCTGTTGCATATGGTGATATATCTTCACCTCTACTTGCATCAGGAGAGCCAACTGTTTTGAAATATTCACCACGGCAGACACGTTTTACTTTATTCATACCTTGAAAGCCTAATGCATTCTGCCAGACATGTGTTACCTCATGCATAAACCAATGTCTCAATGGTGGATCTGCTGTAGTAAAATCCTCATTATCGTTATAATCTTTTCGTGGAAGAGTAATAATATGACCAAAAGGAGTGATAGCATTACCAGATAAACTCTGTACAAAACCTCCCATAACGATCCAAATTTTTTTATAATCAATCGAATCTTTAAAGACTGATTTACACATTATAATTTCTCTATCAGTTAGCCTTCTTCGTGTTACAATATTTATTGTTTTTGTTGGCGCTGGTCCTTTCTTCCTCATTTCTTCTAGTGTTTCACTCATTGAAAATATTTTTTCACGAGTATCAATTTCATTCTTATTTGTAAAAATATCAGCCATGGTCATGTTCCTCATATATGATATGAATTTGGATTTCTTCTTTATTTTCGCTAGTAATTAAATCTGTAAAGCCATTTGCATCCGTTTTCCCATGAATAATATTTCCACTTTTCTCTATTTCATAACATACATTGCTTAAAGGTTCTCCTGTAAGCTCATCTTGTAATAAGAATCTCTGACCATATTGAAGGGTAGGAACAAAACTAGAAGTATTTGTATTATCAGATGATCGGCTATAAGGACTACCACTCTCTCCTACAACATAAGACTGTTGTGGTTGAATAGTTGCGCCACATGATAATTTATCACCCACATATGCTACTGGTTTACCATCAAAAATCACATGGTCATGACTTTTAATAACTACAGACCAACACCTGCATTTAGGGCACATATGACCATCACCAGCTCTAACAAACAAGTTTCCCATTTGAGAACTTCTCGATTGCGTAGATGGAATAATTCCACCATGATCAGTAATAGCATTGTGAATCGCAAAACCTTTAGCCATAGCCTACACCTTAAAAATTAGTCATGACTCAAAAAGTTTTGAGGTAAGGGCTGATCTTTGTAAATTCTGATCGCAATAGTAGTATTCGGACTCTCAATAATTTCATCCCCATTTTCTAAGCGACTGCCCACTAGAGCCACTGGTGCCCCATCAGCAATAGATGCTGTACCTGCACCAGAGATGATTTTGGAGGTTGTGCCATCTGCATAAATAACCTCATCTCCAACACGGGCAATAGATAATCCTTTAATTTTCGTATTAGTAGAAGATGCATTAACTAAACCATCGTTCTGAGTTTTAGCACCATGTACAGCCACGTAGTAAATAATATGAGGTTTATTATTCCAATAGAGTTTTTCAGCATTAGAAATCTTTTGAATATCATTTTTTGAAAGCTTTTCTAATTGTTCAATAGGAAGGTCTTGTAAAAAAATAGGACTTGTCATTATGATTCCAGCTATCATTTCTAATACAATAATATCAAAACTTACTTAAACTAAAAAATAACTTATATGTAATCATATAAAATTAGTATGTTAGAAAATTATTTAAAATTTCAAAGCAAGTCACCTTTATGTCAATAAAAGATTTCTTTATGAAAGACTATCCCTCTAAGAGATATTTTTTAATTAGCTTAGCCCTATTCATGTTAATAATGGCTTTAATTGCTTACTTTGAGGGAAAGTTGGGATTTGAATATGTATTTTCACTTATTGCAGGGTACGCCTTAATATTTTTTATTTTAAAAAATACAGCATTACCACTTTTTCCCCCACTTACGGAAAAAAGTAGTGATGCAAACGCTATGGCTAGAACAACAATAGCAATTGTTTACATCCTTGCTTTCATAACTCTAACTATTTCTTATTTTTTATAATTTAATTACTCTTCAATTTTCTTGCTTCGCTCTACAGTAATATAGTCATTAGGAATCACTAACTGCTTTTCAATATTCTTTACCTTATAAGAAACTAAAGTGCTTTTACCAATGCCTTGAAATAACACTTTAACATCTTTAAAAATAAAGGTTTTATACTGACTCAACTCTTTAGTAGTTGATTTTGGTAATTCAATTAAATTTGCATAAGGCTCTTTAATATACAAGGTAGCTTTTTCTATTCTTACCCCAGTATTTTGCATTGTATAATTTAAGAAGACTTTACCGACATCGCCAATGAGGATCAGGGGTACAAGCGGAGTCAAGCTAATAAAAAAAGCTATTTCTAAGCTATCTTTAACATGCGTTTCTAATCTCTTTAATTTTTTTCTTGCGAATGCTTTTAGATTTTCACTAGCATTAGGATCATCAACAATATCTGCTAGATTTTCAAATTTTATATTAAATTCTTTAATCTTCTGCCGATTCATGTAAAAGGGATAATACGCAAAGGCGATAAAAAATACGGTAATGCCTATGTACAGATTGACTTTCCAATGTAATAAAAATATACCGTGAATAGCATATAGAAGATAAAGAGAGCCAATTAACGTAATAATATTAATTTTTGGTAAAGGAAGTTTTTTCCCAATTCTAATATGGGGTGGCAAATACTTATCAACCCAGCTTAAGACAAGATATGTCACTGGAGCTAAGGATGTGCCAAAGAAAAATAGCATAAGCCCTAATACAGCGTAAGCAATAGAGAACGCGGCAAAAATCAGTAAAAAAATAAGTGTATCGCCAAAGCTAATTTCCGACGGGATATAGCCAATTGTTAAAAGATACACAACTAAGCACAACACCCCTATTGCAACTATCGCTTTAGTCATTGTCAGCGCAACTTCATGCCACTGCCCCAGATTATGTAAATATCTCGTTATTAAGTTGTTCATTTGATCTAACCAAATTTTATAAGTTATTTAAAAATAGATGATTACCCTTTTCTTAAACCGCTCCCCAGCGGAGTAATCATCTTTTGAAATTTCCCCAAATTTCAGAGTATGTTTTCACATGCTGTTCAATAATGTTCTCTCTTTAGTACACTTATCCCTGCTATATAATGCTTTGGGTAAAGAAAAATAAATAAAAAGAAAGTGGTTACTTTGATGCACCACTTTTATTGAATAATACTATGAAAAACTTATTCCATTACTAACTCATTTTCCTGAGTATCAATCATAGTGGTACATTCTAATTCTGAATCTAGCCAAACTTTATACTCAACATCCTGAATCAAACTACTCATTCCATGTGTAGGTTTTATACCCATTGAATCGAGCTTTTCCTTTAATGAAATAACCATGTCCTCACGCTCAATTGACCAACTCGATGCAAAACATCTCCAGAACGTCCAACCTGCTCGTTCTAATGCCCGTTGACGAGTCATATCATCATGCCATTGTTCTGGTCCATGATAGCTATCTCCATCACATTCAACAGCTAAACGCTGATCACCATCAGATTCAACGACCAAATCGATTCGATAGCTACCAACTTTAACTTGAGGAGTAACGGTGTATCCCATTTCATGCAATACGTTAAATACAGATTTTTCAAACTCCGATTCACATAACTCTAATTTTTCTTCAAATGATACTTTTTGATCTTCTTGCACATCATAAAAGTGGTTAAGTAAATTCAATCTTAAATCTTTTGGAGATATATGATCACGACTTATAGAGTGTACAAGATACATACGTTCACGTGCACGGCTCGCAGCAACATTAAATCTTTGTTCATGATCAGATCGACTTAAAGCATGACAATTCTCAGGATCGGCTACCATAGATAAGAAAATAATATCTCTTTCTGCACCTTGAAATGCTGATGCATCTCCACATGCAAACTGTACTTGCGTAAGAACACCTGCACCAAACTCATTCAAGGCTTCTAATTGAATAAATTCAGCTTGTGCTGGTCCTAATAAAGAAATGACACCAATTGATCGGTTAACATATCTTTCATCTTTCAGAATCAGCTTCATCTCTTCAATAATTGCTTTCGCTTCTATCCGATTAATATGTTTACTATTCTTGGTCTCCCTGCATCCTTGTGGCGTATAAACTGCAACAAGAGCTGGGCTCAATTGCTCAGACTTCTTTGATAATCGCATTGGCTTAATACGGTTATCATAAAAGTTCTTATTACTATAGCTAATGATTGCAGGGTGACAACGAAAATGCTCAAGTAGCATTACACTTGACTCATAAATTGAAGAAGCCATATCGTACAATGACATATCTGGTGTTAAATATGCAGCATGTGGCTGGCCATGTAGATAACGATTACGTAGTACATCAATTTGAGCACTTGCAAGACCTACATTGCTTGGAGAAACTTGCTTATTATCTCCTACGACTAATAACTTTTTAGCGCGCATTAAAACAGGTAATACATCAATTGATGACTGTGATGCCTCATCTACAATAACTAAATCGAAAAGTCCCAATTCAGCGGGCATAGACTCTGATACTTGAAGATGTGACATAACCCAACAAGGTATAGCTGCTGTTGCCTCTTTCAAAGCCACTTGTGCATCTTTTCTATATCGTGGGGCATTCTTACCAGTTCCTTTACCATAGTGCTGAACAGCAATTTTATAGCGCTGTAATGCAACTAATATCTTATCTGAAGCATTTTCCTTTAGCGCTAACCATGTTCTATTTGCTGACAATTGCGCATAATTTTGAGATAGATTCTTCTCGTAAATACGACGGCGCGTGTAAAAATTTTCAATTCGACTTGTATTGCTAATTGCAATTACATAAGTCTCAAGACGCTTCCACTCCCAAGCCTCAATCAATGTATTACGTAATACAGGGTCCTCTATTTCTTCAACATAAAGAACTCCTAGAATATCTTTACTAAGGGTCACAGCATTTGTTTGACTAAGTTTAATACTCGCAGATTTAAGTCGATCAAAATCTTCACCTAGATCTTTTAAATGCGCCAATTGCTTTAATAAATCTGCATAATTTTTCAGTTCATTTTCACTTAATGAACCTGTATCAATCTGTGATATGAGACTTTTTAAATGAATCGATATTTCATTATCGAACTCTGTTAGATAGAGAATTTGATCAGACAACTGTATTTGGTAAATTTCTAAGTCAAATATTTTGAGTTTCTGATCCAACAACTGTATCAAGTTATCAATATTTTTAGATAGTCCATAAAAATCAAAAGTTTTAGTCCTATTAAAAACTTTTAGATAATTAGAATTAAATATATCTAAATACTTGTGTTTTAGGTCTAAGCATTTTTGAGTTCTATTAATAAGATGCATAAATTCTTTTAATATTTCATCTATACCATGATTATTTAATTCAATTAAAGGAATGTCTAATTGAGCTGCAATACTATTCCATTTGCTCATAAAAATATTAAGGGTCTGCTTTCTATCAACATAATCCTTAACTTTTTTCCATTCCTCTGATGTATCAGGATATTTTCCAGAAACTTTAACTGACTTAAATAAGTTTTGTAATTCAGAAGTTCCAAAATGATACCAACTAAATGGCTTTCCTGTCTCAACAGCGCGTTGAACAGCTTCATATTCTTTAGAGTTTGGCTGTATTTCGAAATTTACCTCTATAGGGTCTATTAATAGATTTTTTCGGTATTCCAATAAAGGTTGAACTTCTTTGATAAGGTTTGTATAGATATCTAACTCCATACCCTTATCTTCTAAATTTATTTTCTTAAAATAACTCAATAGCCATGCTTCTGCATGATCAAGAATGAGGTTGAGATCTTCCAAATAAATTCTTAACCAATCTTTCAGAGCATTAATTTCTGTTTCAGAAATATTATCCTTAAAACGATGTTGGTCGTTTTGTTTTAAAAACTCTTCAATCGCATCTTTCTCTTTTAAAAACTCATTTAGTTTTTTTAGACTGGTCGAATCTAACAACTTTTCAGAAGCAGGTAGAGGACCATAATTTATATATATTAAGTCTTTACCTATTTTCTTTCTTGAATCTCTCAATTGAATCAGTTCAACTTGAGAAAAAGGAAATCTATCTTTTTCCTCCAGAGTTAATTGATCTGTAAACCATGAGTAAGATGTTCTACTATCTAATACCTTCTGTACGATATCCATAGGTAATTTTTTATTACCATCTACTTCAATATTCTGATAATGCTTCTCAGCAAAGTTATATATTTCTCTATCAATCAGAGCCATTTCATGATGATTTTGATCTATTTGTTGTTTTAAAGCGTCAATTGTTTTCCGTACTTCTGAAACATTCATTTGGGTAATTTTTTGCACAATTAAATCGATAGAAGATTCAAGCTGATTTTTACTTTCTTTACTTGAACCTATTCGACTAACTACCAAAGGTTTTAACTCATCAGGAATTTTGTCATGTACTGTTTTAAGAACATGAGATTGTTGTGCCGTTACTAGTACCTTTTTACCATTGGCTAAATAGTGACAGATAATATTAGCAATGCTATGTGTTTTACCTGTGCCTGGAGGACCTTGTACTACAACACCACTACTAGTTAGCAAATTTTGAACAATAGTGATTTGCTCTTTATTGTAAGGAAGAGGGAAATAAAGTTCTTCAACTTTTGATCCAAATCCTTCTACGCCAGAACGTCCCCTAAAACTGTAAATCTCTTTTTCAGTCGTATCATTATTTAACTCGGTTACTAATGATAAAGGTTGTTCAGGAATTGCTACTGAAGGATCACTGAGTTTAGTTTTTAATAATTCAATATCATCACTTAAAATAGAATTCCTTTTAGGACGACTAAACAATACGGATGTTAAATTAACTGCTAAATTCTTAGAAGGTATAGCTCTATTTTCTGGCTCAACAACTATTCCTTTTGAGTATATATTTGTAGTAAAAGCTTCAACTAGATCAGAGTAAGTCTCACTTGCAAATAGTTGCAATGAGCGCCCATTATTTAAATTTTCTTTTAAAGCTAATTTCACCTTTCCTGAGATAGGCAAATCATCTTCTAACAAGATGGCATCCATTTCTATATTAGCTTGTGTATCTTTAGCGCCTACACGTATCAATCCATTTTTTTCTATTTCCATTTCTAATGGAATAGTAATTAATGGATATGAGTAAGATTTATGAGTAGTTGGAAGCACCCAATCAACTAAACCAAAGCCTGCAACAATTTCTTCACTATCGGCTGTACCACCTAAGTTAATCGCGGTATTCCATGAGAATAATTTGTCATAAACAAGAATAGATTTTTTAATTTCATCATTGTCTTGTTTCCATTGTTCCCAAGTATTCTTATAGTCTTCGAATTCCTTGAATAGCTCATAAATTATTTCAATTTTACTAACTAAATCATGTGCCACAAGGTGATATGGCAATGGGAATTGATGAACTTTTTTAAGTAATAGTATTTTGTTGATGTTATAAAAATTAAGAGTGGGCTCAGCTTCAATATCAACTAAAATGTGAGAAGTTAGCAATTCAGAGGGAATAGGCATAGCCGAAAGCTGCAATCGTTCAATTTGGAACCACCAATCGCCGTCATTTAGTACTTTTAAACCACGTAACTGTTTCAATTCATGAGAATAAAATCTATTGCCATTAATTTCATACTGGATCTTTTGTGTATCTTTAGCTTGATGAGATACATAATCTAACAACTGAACCAGTTTGTTTTTAGCAATATTGTTCAATTCACTTTCACAGTTCATCATTGGTCTTTCTGAATTTTGATTTGAAGATATTATAGCCAAAGAATAAAAATGTTTTTAATATTTTAGAAATTAAATTTATATTGATTAAATAATAAGAGCTTTTTTGAGAATAAATTATTACTTAAAAGAGTATAACGTTAACATAGCCCATGCCAACGTTATTTTTAACTTCAAATTAATTTGTATACTGCCATCTAACAACTTGATCAAATTCATCTTTATCTTGATAGTCTTCACGATCGGTAAGCGTTTTAGTAGTGTTAAATAGAACCTTTCCAGATAAATAAATTGAAATTATTTCGAATCCATCAGCATCAACGCCTTGTATTTCAACAGTGACATCTTCATCGGAATATTCACTATCTTTAAAATTAGTAATATCAGCTTTGATCGCAAATGAAACTTCATTATCCTCAAGATTAACTTTTAAAACCTTAGTAGCAATGTTATCAACCTTTACAGACATACTCCCTCCAATTTAGATAGTATTGATTAAAATTAATATCTTACCATCCATTTATCATTTTAATATAACAATAAGTTTTTTACTTCTTTTTATAGATGGATGTTTTTTTTCATATTTAAGACTCATAGCATTTATAAAATATATTTCACAAAGTTGAAACCACAGCATAAAGTAAGTCAATTATTAAGAAATACTAAACATTAATAAAATCTTAAACTTCCCCTCCTATTTGATAAATTAAACTTAGTTTAAAATAGAAAGTAATTTATTCCATTGATAGCCCTTATCCAAATCAAAAGGGATAACTCTCAATGATGCTGGTGTATCTTTTAGATTAAAACTGAAGGATAGTTCCTCTGAGAATTTCCTCTCTTGCCTTGGGTAAACTAAAATCACTTCACTTGCATGATCTAAATAATAATAGCTATAGGCAAACATCTGTTGTACATCCCTATCTTTCAATCCAAAACGGCGAGTTTGATCATTTTGATTTAATAATTTCCATTTAGTATCTAAAATAATTTTTTTTCTAGTTTTCTTATGTTGAATTTGGATATCAGGTCTTAATCTAAAAATTGGCCTATTCTCATAAAGACAAATATGCTGACTTGATACCTGTGTTCTTACTTCCCAATCGTTTAATTCTCGACATAAATGATAAGCAATATAATGCTCAAAAAGTTTTTCCATAGGAAATAGTAAGCTCATCCCACGCCAACCACCATGAGTAGATACAGGCATATATTCACTTAAAATCAACTCAGTCCATGGTTTTATCTCTGCATATAGTGCGAGTAAACGCCCTGACTGCCATTGCTTGAAATCTTGAACTATATTTTGACTCTTTGGAATTTCCCCCGTCATTAAGCGAAGCTCTTGAGCAAGTTTCCAGTTTTTAGCACTTCGTGTTTTTTTACAAACGACTTCTAATGCTGTTTTAATTAATCTATTTTCAGGGCGATTAACTTCATAGATGTCGTGTTCAATAGGAAAAATATGCTTTCTTGCTGGAGATTGTCGCATATGTTTCACATGCCGTAATTGTCCTCTCAAGTGCTTTTGTTCTTCTTGAACACGTTGATAATCAAAGCGCAAACCACATTGAATAAGTTTTTCAAAATTATAAAGAAACTGTTCTATGATCCACTCATGTATAGGTTGTTTAAAGCAACTTAGGCTAGCTTCCCCAGCATCACGATATGGTAAATGTAAAGATACTTTGAGCATCTTTTTTAAGAGCTCACGTTCTTTTTCAATCGCAGTTTCATTGGATTCATTAAAAGTTATATCAACATGCTTGGGCAATATTTCAATACGCGTACCACACTTGGTTTCAATAACTCCAACATATTGATCTAGTCTGAGCTTCCTACGCCCAGCCAATTCAAATACTTTTGCACCATGTTTAGAAAATGAAGCCGAAAGTTCACATAAATGATCAAAAGCGGATTCAGAAATATAAGCATGGTCTATTGTTGATTCAGGACATCCAATATGTGCAACGCTAATGTACGCATATTCTCTGACAGTTATCAGATCAGACATTTTCGCCCCTATCCATGCTGAATAATCTTTTTGAAACTTTCAATAGAGTTAAATGAAGTCGGCACCAATTCCCAAATTTTTTTATCTTCAAAGTACCCTAAGTCCTCAGAATCCACATTTGGGAATATCGCTGATGTTTCTACAGGCTTCGGCTTAAGCATTCCATTACCATTTAAAACTAAATTAATCTTTGCCCAATCGTCAAAGAAATATTCTTGAAGCTGTGGAATAACTTTCTGCTTAAAAATGTTTGAGAGATTGTCTAAAGTTGGCTGTTGCTCTAGGCTCATAAAATTAGCGTGACCTAGGCAATGATCACGATCAAGCAATATTTCAATACGTTGATTGATAACCGTTAATAATTTTTGGATATTAACCTCATCAACCGTTATTTTTGCCAACAACTCTGGTTTCGGCGGCATTTCAATGAAGGTAAAACGACGACGTAATGCGATATCTAAACCTGTTAATGAGCGGTCAGAAGAATTCATCGTACCGATAATGTAGAGGTTATTTGGTACTGTAAATTCTCTCTTCGAGTATGGCAAAACAACTGATAACTCTTCACTAGCTCCAGCACGTTTTGAATCCTCAATCAAAGTAATAAGTTCACCAAAAATTCGAGAAATATTACCACGGTTAATTTCATCAATAATCAAAACGTGATTCTGATCATTTTTATTGATTTGGACTGGTTTTACTTTAGGTTTTAAAAACTCAGCGACTGCTTTTATATAGCTTCGATTATAAGCATTCTCAATTTGCTCACCTGAAAGCAAGCTTTTAATTTTACCTATATTTGCATAATAAGTAGCTTTCGCTTCTGAAGCTAATGGCTGACATTGTAGGGTTACACCACTACCAACATAACTTACTTTGAACTTTTTATTTTGTTGAGTATAGAGTTCTAATGGAGTTTCGGTAATTTCATCAAGAAATTTTTCTACTATTTCATCTATAGATTCTGCTTGTTGAGAAACGCCTGTAGCATTTTTACATATATCTTTAAAAACTCCAGATTTTACGTTGTATGTTAAGTTCCCTTGATCATCAGTTTCAGCTTGAATTCCTTCCACAAAATCTTCATAACTAAAGCTTTGATGAAACGTTACAAACTTAATTCGGCCCTGATTTTTATATTCATCAAATCTTTCTTTTAATTTTTCACGCTTTTCATCTTTTAATTCTTCAAGTGACTTATCTTCAATAATTGAAAGTGCATGATTGATTGTATTGAAGGTTTTACCAGTGCCCGCAGCACCAAATAAAATACGGTTTAAAGTTTGCGCTATTAGCTTATTTGGCATTTCTTTACCTAATCCCATTTTATTCGATTTACTACGGATATGATCTACATGAGAAAACTCATCAAACCAATCACAAATTTTCTGTAATTGATGTAATGAACTAGGACTAATTTGGAAAAAGCTATCATTTACTCTTAATGATTTGGTATTAGCATTTAAATTATGATTAGGACTATCGCCAATACCTCTAAATTTACATTGTTCCAATGCAATAACTTGTTCAGGAGGTTTATCTTTCAAAAACAAGCGGATGGTATTTGTAGACAGATTCCCTGTTTCTAAAGCTAACTCTTTGTCTAATTCATTTATACATAAAAAAATCTTTTGGGTTTTCTGTTCATTATTTGGATATCTAGATTTCAAATAATCAAGCACTTTTTGTGCTGTAAAATCATTACTTTTTAAATCATCTTTTAAAGCAATCTCAGTACACAGATCATCATAAGTTAGTCCAAATTTTTGAATTTCTTCCACACTCCATGCTACCAAATCATCTAAAGATTTTCCAAGCCCTTCTTCTACTGATAACATTGAAACTATTGGTGAATTATTAAACTCACCTCTTATTTCTTCATATCTGTTACGTAACTTATTATTAGCATTAACAGTATCTATTTTCAGAATAAACCCTAAATTACCATCTATACCAACGGTAAAAGCTAATTCTTTTGGAGAATCTTTTTCAGGATAAATTTTCGCCCATGTATAAGGTTTAAATTTTCTACTTTGATCAAGTGGACTATTTCGAAAATCTAGTTTCCCAGAAGGAAATTGTTTTTTAAGAACCTCCTCTCCCCAAGTTTTAGTCAAACTATTTGCTTCTTTTAATTTTTCATATTCCAAATTTTGGGTTTGGTCATCTTTATTTCTTATTTTATTTTGCAACTTTTCCAACAAATCAAAGTGCTCTTCTTGGAAATACACACTCATGCTTATTTATTCCCCTTTACTAGAACTGCCTAAATTAAAAAATTAACTTCTAAAGTTCAGATTTACTCGCTAATACATCATAAATAATATTCGCAAACTGGCGCATTTTAGATGGATCGCTCATCAACTGCATAGTTTGTTCATTATGTGCAGTATTACTATCTAAAACAGCATCATCTAAAGCACTATCAAACTCACCCAACATTGCTTGTTCACGAGTATTATTTTGAATTTGTTTCATCATTTTAGTGTTTTCAGACATCTTGTCTGCTACCGTATATACATAATTAATCATGTCCTGATCTGTCAGCTTATCGGTAATAAATACTTCATTTACACACTGCAAGATGACTGATAAAAATTCTTCATTTTTATTTTTTGGCTTTGCCGTACCCAAATCATTAGCTGGTTCTAATTTATGTTCAGTACTATTGGCTTTAAGTTGGATATCCTGCTGCCGAATCTTAGAGAGTCGATAATGGCTCATAGCAACATTACTTAAGTCAATCACATCTTCATCAGCCGCTTGCTCACGCAATAAAGGACGTAAGTTACGAGCGAATAAACTGATTTTTTCGAGTTCTTTATCGTTATATTCTACAATCTGCGACATAAAGTCATAAAAGCGCGTAAAACTACCTAAATCCTTTTTAAAGATTTCGAGTGCATCACGTGCTTTTATCGCTTCGGCAAATTCATTTTCAGCATTAGCAATTAAAACGGGTTCGCCTGTTCGCTTAGTAATTTCCAAACGATTTTTTGTCACATCATAATCATTGATTGCTTTCGTATAGCTTTGCTGCCAACGTTGCATCGCGGGTTTACAAATATTGGCGAGTGCAGCATTCGATTTATTTTTGCTATAGAAAGCATCAACAAATTGCTCAACTTCAGTCATGAGGAAAATACGTGCTGCTTTAAGTTTTTCAGCTAAGTCATAGACAATATCAGGATTAGAAACGTCTGCTAGTTCTGCTGTTTGGTAATAAGGTTGGAACGCACCCAAAATATCTTGCGGATCGTTAAAGAAATCCAGTACAAATGTGCCGGACTCTGCCTTACCAGAATAGATACGATTTAAGCGTGATAAGGTTTGTACGCATTCCACACCACCTAATTTTTTATCGACGTACATGGCGCAAAGTTTTGGTTGATCAAAACCTGTTTGGAACTTATTTGCCACAATCATTACTTGAAAGTCATCACTGTCAAATGCCTTACGCATTTCACGGCCTTTCAAGTTCAAATTCATATTGCTTTCAGTAAATTTTTTCCCAAGCAAATGACTACTATCTGCATCATTTTCTGAAAACTCAACCTCACCTGAAAATGCCACCATCGCTTGAATATTGGCATAATTTTGTTCAGCCACATATTTATCAAAGGCTTGCTTATAGCGTACAGCTTCTTTACGTGAACTCGTTACCACCATCGCTTTTGCTTGGCCACCCAATAGGCCCATTATATTCTTTTTAAAATGCTCAATGATCACACGTACTTTTTGAGAAATATTATGGTCATGTAAACGTACCCATTGATTCAGTTTAATCTTGGCTTTTTTTGCATCGACCTGATCGTCTTTTTCTTCAATTTTCTGCTTTAACTTATATATGACTTTATAGTTTGTATAGTTTTTTAAGACATCCAAAATAAAGCCTTCTTCAATTGCTTGGCGCATTGAATAGACATGGTAGGCTTCGGGTTTATTGGTTTTGGATGGCGGTAGTTCAGGATTTGGCAAACGTCCAAATAGCTGGAGCGTTTTATCTTTTGGTGTTGCAGTAAAGGCATAGAAACTTAAATTCTGGCTACCTTTACGTGATGCCATGACCGCATCGAGCACATCTTCTGAAGAGAGTTGATCATCCTCATCACGCTCCTCAAGCATCAAAGTTTCTTTTAGCTGGCGTGCAGTTGAACCACTTTGCGAAGAATGTGCTTCATCGGCAATTACGGCATATTTACGTTCTTTTAAGCTGGTACTATTTTCAATAGCACGCAGTACAAATGGGAAAGTTTGAATGGTCACAATAATAATTGGCTGCGCCATCTCTAAAGCTTTTGCCAATTTTTCAGATTTGGAACCATCACCTTCTTTATTATTAATTCGTCCGACCACACCGTCAGCATGTTCAAACTGATAAATCGTATCTTGTAGCTGTGCATCGAGAATCGTTCGGTCAGTCACTACAATCACTGAATCGAACATTTTTTTATTGTTAGCATCATATAGGCTAGACAGTTGATGTGCGGTCCATGCAATTGAATTAGATTTACCTGAACCTGCACTGTGCTGGATCAGATATTTTTGTCCTGTACCTTCTGCCAAGGAGTCTTCGACTAATTTGGTCACGACTTTCCACTGGTGATAACGTGGAAAAATCAGGCTTTCTTTTTTATATTTTCGCCCTTCCCAATCTTCTTTTTCTTCAATCTGTAAATGTATAAAGTTACCAATAATATTAAGCAAGCTATCTGGGGTTAGAACCTCATTCCATAGATAACCTGTTGCATATTTATTTTTATCGTCAGGGACATCATTACCTGCACCTTGTTCTTTGGTGCCTTTGTTAAATGGCAAGAAATAGGTACTGTCGCCATTGAGATGAGTTGCCATATAGACTTCATACTGACTCACCGCAAAATGCACCAATGCACCGCGTTTAAAGGTCAATAACGGTTCTGGCTTATTGGTTTCAGGGTCTTTTGGCAGGCGTGTTTTTTTATACTGTGCCATGGCATTTTGTACGGCTTGTTTAAATTCTGACTTTAGTTCTAGCGTTGCGACTGGAAAACCATTAATAAACAGGACTAAATCGATGCGCCATTTTTTTGCTTGTTTACCTGTCGCTTCGAGTTCGGCTTTGTTGGCATATGGGCTATATACTAATTCAGGTACAACACGACAAATATTCTGTTTATAAATTTCATTGAGTTCAGGGTTTAAACCATGCTCAGGTTTAAACTGGCAAAATGAAAAACGTGTACCACGAGTTTTCAGTCCATGACGCAATACGCCCAAAGTCCCGTAACTGCGGGATTCAATATCGGTGGCGTTAATGTCCGCTTTTTTAAGCTGTGCCACTACGGTGTCTAAGAAATGACGTTCCGTATCATTGGGAAAAATGCTTTTAAATTTCTGCCATTCTTTAGCTTGAGTAGTTTGGACAAAAGTTAAAATGTCTTGTTCGTATAAAGCTTTTTCGCGGTTATAGCTCTGCGGTGAACCCACCTGCCACCCATGGCTCTGCATTTGTGCAATGATGTCTTGTTGAAAAATCGTTTCTAAAGTTGCATCCGATCTCATGCACTTAACTCCATGTTATCTTGATTATTATTCTTATTTGGGATTTGCCAATGACGAACGTCAATTTTACCTGTCACAGCTGCTGAAATAAGTGCTGTACGGCGTTCTGTAAGAAGATTTTTTTGATTCTCAGCAGAAAGCATAAGCTTTTCAAATTTACTAGACTCATTCTCTACGTAGTTGGCTATATCAATTTGTTCTTTAATCGGAGGTATAACTACGCTTAACTCTTTTACAGTTTCTATTGATACTTCACTAAAAGTACTACCTTGTTTACTTAATCCCCAATATTGATCAACTGCATTAGATTTAAAAAACCAAACTAGAAAATCAGACCGTAGCAAATGATTTGGAATAATACGTGCTATACCTCTTGATAAATTGACGCCTTTAAAACTCATAGGTACAACAAATGCAGCACCTATTGATGCTCTAATTCCCAAAATAACTTCACCACCTTCTAATCTTGATCTTGGGTAATTACTCTCAATAGATAATGAGGTCTTTTGGAAATCCTCAAGTTCAAAACTGCCTTTAGATATATTCGTTGTTTGAATGAAAGGAATACCTTCATCAAGTGCCTCTCCCGGTTGAACAATCCCATAAGAAATAGAAGAACCATATCTAATAAGTTGTTTCAGTCTAGGTATTTTCCAATGCTCAGGCACTTCACCTAACCATTCCACACCTGAATTTTTCATCGGTACATTCGGATTTAAGCCTTTGGTCACCGCATGACTAATTACCGCTTGGCGTTTTTCTTTTAGCAGTTCAATCAGTTTTTCTTGTTTGGCAATGAGGGTGTCAATTTGTGCGGTTTCATGGTCGAGAAAATCAACAATATGATTCTGCTCTTTGACTGTCGGAAGCGAAAATTCAAAATTTAGAAATTGTGGCAATCTTAAAGAATCAACCGTTGATTTTGCATTACCCCCTAAAGCCACCTTATAAAAATTTGAAGATAGATAGTAGTAAACAAATCTACCTGTCACAGCCCCAAAGTCATAAAGCATGTACACACGCTGATGGAAATCAAATTTACCTTTATAGTAATGATAAACCTTGCCTACACCTACACCATCACCCGCAGTCAAAACAGCTTCACAATCAGCCCCAATACTATTAATTCTTTCAACTGTCTGAGATCTCACAAAGAAAGGATATTTCCCATCTTCAACCGCATTCACTGTATCTTTACTACCAGTTGTAACCTTACATAAATATTTAAGTTTCTTTACTTGCCAACTTTTGGGAATCGCCCCCAACCACTCCACACCCGAATCTTTATATTCAGCGTACTTTTGATACTTCACCATTAAGAATGCACCTCTTGTAGAAGTTGCATAATTTCACGGCTCACAGCATCCAAATCGGCATCAATCTCTGCTAAATCGCGTGGCGGTTCATACACATAAAAATGACGGTTAAATGGAATCTCATAACCGACTATGCCAATTTCTCCATCCTGTGCATCTCGCTTATCGGCATTGATCCACGCATCTGGCACATGCGGTTGTACTTCACGTTTAAAATAAGACTCTATTAAATCGGTGGTGCTTTGGCTTGGATCAAGCGAAATGTTTTCCGCATCACGTAAGTCACCATCCTGTACAAACTCAACCACTTTGCCCTTATAACTAAACTGACCATATAGCGAATTTTCTTGCGCTTTAATGACTTTACTAGTCACAGGTTCAGCTTCAGGATTTTTCCAAGTGACGGCATCCAAGAACTGCTTTTTCTCTTTGGCTTCGAGTTTAATATTGATGTCTTTTAAAGCATGTTTGAGTAGCTCATCAAAGACGTTAAAATCGTCATACGGCGCCGTACCAATTTTGGTTTGTAAGCTTTTCGCTTTACGCATAAGCGCACGTTGCTCTAACCAGAGTTTTGGCTCAAGTACGGTTTTAATATCTTTTTCTTTTAGTTCGCTAAATTCAGCTTTGATTAATGCACGAATTTCAACGTGTTGATCATCACTCAATTGCCCATAACTCGTTTCAGTCCATTCTTTGCCATAGCTTTCATAGACTTTTTGCATCACCATATTAAACGGCTTTGGCGCAAAACGTAAACTTGCAATTCGTTCATCAGACAATTGCGCTGATAAACGTAATGGGCGTTCAATGGTGACGCGACGATAGCCAAATTCATAACTGTTAAAAATTTTGCTTGAGAATGGTTTTTGCTGTTCACTTTCACCATCTAAAGTCAGTGTATCTACCGTTTCAAACGCGCCATAGTTTTGGGTAATAGTCTTGATTTCTGCATCTGTCAGATAGTTACGCTTCGAGCCAAGTGACTTACGCATTTTCGAACTGAGGTTCGACGCATTAATTAAATGCACTTTGCCTTTACGTTCAATATCTTTCTTATTGCTAAGTACCCAAACATAAGTCGCAATACCTGTGTTATAGAACATGTCTGTAGGTAAGGCGATAATCGCTTCAAGCAAATCCGCTTCTAAAATATAACGACGGATTTCACTTTCACCACTGCCTGCACTACCTGTAAACAAAGGTGAACCATTTAAGATGATACCAATTCGACTACCTTGATCATTACCCTGATCTGGCTGACGCATTTTACTGATTAAATGCATCAGGAATAATAGTGAACCATCAGACACACGGGGTAAACCAGCTCCGAAACGGCCATTAAAGCCCTTTTGTTGATGCTCATCTTTAATTTCATCTTCGATCTTTTTCCAGTCCACCCCAAATGGCGGATTTGACAACATATAGTCAAACTTTTCATAAGTGAGCTGATCGTTAGATAAGGTATTTCCTAGCTTAATATTACGGACATCTTGTCCTTTAATTAGCATATCTGCTTTACAAATAGCATAGGACTCTGGATTAAGTTCCTGACCAAAAACACGCATCACCGCTTCAGGATTATGCTCATAAACATATTCTGTACCCGAAGATAAGAAACCACCTGTCCCAGCAGTTGGGTCATAAATGGTTCGAATCACACCCTCTTTATTTAAGGCATCATCATCTTGGCTAAAAATCAAACCTGTGGTAAGTCGTACAATATCTCGTGGAGTAAAATGCTCGCCTGCTGTTTCATTTGAACTTTCAGCAAAACGTCGAATAAGCTCTTCAAATACTAAGCCCATATCATGATTAGAAATATTTTCTGGACTTAAATCGGTTGAAGCAAATTTCTGAACGACTTTATAAAGTAAGTTTGCATCATCCAGTAAACCCGTAAATTCATCAAACTTAAAATGTTCAAAGATTTCACGCGCATCTTTTGAAAAGTGCTGGATGTAATTACCAAGATTTGCTCGAATATTCTTTTGCCCTAGGCTACTCAAGTCAAGCTCTGAAGTATTAAAAAAAGATAGGCCCTGTGTTGCCTTTAGTAACATTTTTTCTTTTGCTTCTTCTGGTAAAGGCATCGCCTTCACTTTCTCATTTGCCTCTAAGACACTGGCTTTACTAGACTCAAACACACATTCTAAACGACGTAGTAATGTAAAAGGTAAAATTACTCTCCCATATTGTGACTGCTTAAAATCCCCTCGTAATAGGTCAGCAACAGACCAAATAAAAGCAGCAACCTGAGAAAAGTTTGTATTTGTCATTTTTACTAAAACCTTGTGTACAACCGTTAATTTTAATTGGTCAATAAAAAGGCCCCAAATAATTAAATTTGGGGCCTTTTCGAATTTTGGTGGAGATGGCGGGAGTTGAACCCGCGTCCGCCAGCATTACGCTCGAGAATACTACATGCTTAGATATCGTCTATTGTTTTAACACCTTGTGACCCGACGAACAGGGTACAAGTTGCGATCCTCTAAGTTTGGTATAAAGCCCCGAGGCTTGACTCTATACGGACTTGTGTGCGTGCGCTACGGTCGGGTTCCTAAACCACAAGTATTCTAGGAAGCGGACAAACTGCCCTTAGGCAGCTAGAGCGTAAGTTTCGTCGTTTGCGACTAAAATATGCAAATTTGATTTACGAGAGAAAATGCGCTCTCGGCATGCATCTATGAGTTTCATCACCAGCGTCGAAGCCAATAACATCCCCATGAATGTATGAGCATCATAGCATAACTAAAATAAAATACTGTGCATTTTATCAACAGTCCGCTACTGATGAACATATTTACATAATGGAGAGCCTTTTATTTTTTTCAAGGGCCTCATAAAAAAGCTGCCAAAAAAGACAGCTTTTTTTAAAGTGTGGTCTATAAAGCACCATTGCCTAACACAATACCTTCACGGCGTGGGTCTACCCCACCTGCGTATTTACTTTGATTATTAATATTTACTTTCATAATCGTTGAAATACCGCTGGTTTGCGCAGTGTTGGCAACGCCATGCCCTTTTGCTTTTAAGCCTTCGATCAAATCAAGCAAAGAAAGCTGCACATTCGAGCTATCTACATTGGTGTTTTTGCTATTGGTCGCGCCAAAGTTTACAAGCGAGGTGGCTTGCTGTGCGTTTAAGTTCCAGTCCAGCGCACCCACCAACGTTTTAACCACATATTGAATGATTGTGCCGCCACCTGGTGAACCTGTTGCCATATAAAACTCATCTGGCGTAGTGCCTTTAAACACTAAAGTTGGCGCCATGGTACTCCGTGGGCGTTTGCCCCCTTCTACACGGTTGGCAACCAGTGCTCCAGTACTATCAAGCGGGTTAGCGCTAAAGTCAGTTAACTGGTTCGACAGCAAGAAACCATCCACCATGTGGAATGAACCCATGCTCGATTCAACAGTCGATGTCATTGAAACCACATTGCCATAGGCATCTACAATTGTGAACTGAGTTGTTCCGTGTTCAACAGTGGTGTCGACACCCGAAGCTGGATTAAAATTACCCGCTGGTGCAACGCCCATACTTTGGTTCGGGTTAATCAATGCTGCACGTTGTTTTAAATAATTTTTATCAATAAAGCTTGCAATACCCTGTGCTGGTAAAGCGACAAAGTCAGTATCTGCCACATATTTATCGCGGTCGGCGTAGGCCAAACGCTCTGCCTCAGACACTAAATGCACACCCATCACATCCGGCACACCACCTTCATTTTCAGGGTTTTTAGGTGGATAGAGCGACATATCAAAGTTTTCTAAAATACCTAACGTTTGCGCAACTGCAATCCCTCCCGAAGATGGAGGTGGCATGGTACACACATAGTAACGGTCACGGTACGTCGTACAAATCGGGTCGCGTTTTTTAACCTGATAGTTCGATAAATCCTGCAAAGTCATTAAGCTTGGGGTAATTGGAGTTCGTGCTGGGTCATCCCCCATCGTCTGGCCTGCTTTTGCCACAATGGCTTGTGCAATCGGCCCCGTGTGCAGTGCATTTGCGCCTTGCGTGGCAAGTGCTTCTAGGGTTTTTGCGTAGGCTTTATTGGTCATGGTTTCACCAACTTTGCGTGGTGAACCATCTGTGTAGAAATAAGTTGCCATTGCATTTGCATCAAGCGCCAAGCTGTTTGCATTACTTGCAATCGCATCTGCTAAACGGCCCGGAATGCGGAAACCGTTGTCAGCCAAACCAATCGCTTCACCAAAGAGTTGGTTCCACTTAAGCTTGCCATGTTCTTTTTGTGCTTGTTCTAGCAAACGCATCACACCCGGCACACCAATCGAGCGACCACTACGGCGCGCGCTTGGCACTGGTGCAGGTGAATTTGGGTCATATATATCTTGGCGAATTAAATAATATTCATTGGCTGCGGCTGGTGCGGTTTCACGGCCATCGTAAGCCGTGACTTTTTTGGTTTTGGCATCGTAATACATCATAAAACCACTACCCGCAATCGTGCTCGACTGTGGCTCGACCAAACCGAGCACCGCTTGTACCGCAACGGCGGCATCGACTGCGCTACCGCCTGCTCTTAAAACATCACAGCCTGCTTTTACCGCAAGTGGTGTGTTTGCCACCACCATATATTTATCTGCGTATTTAACCGTGTTACCGAGTCTATAACCCGATGCACCCTCAGGCGCGGCTGGGTCACCATTTTGGTTGGAACCGACCACCACGCTTGAACCGTCTTGTGCCAGTTTGCTACAACTGGTGGGGTCATTATCTACAATTAAATTGGGCGGGGTTGTATTTGAATCATCCTTGGGCTGATCTGACGAGGAGTCATCTCCACATCCTTGTAATAAACCGACTGCTAATAAACTACTGAACAAAAATGAATATCTTTTATTCACGTGATAACTCCAATATATACGCCTGCCTATCCATGCAATTGCCATGCAAGCTTCTTTGTTTTCAGGTATTAAGTTTTTTTAATCTTTGATAAAAATAAGGTTTTATAATATTGAATGTTTAAGGGCGTTTTATCCTGTGCCCTGTATTAAGCCTCCTTGCTTGATATCACACTCTTTTATAACTGATTTACCCGATTCTGGCATGCTTTATTTCGCTAAATACAGGCAAAATCTGCCATTTATAGACTCGCTCTATTTTTTAGTGGACCTAAAAAAAGCACCTCCGAAGAGATGCTTTTGATGTTTAGTGAGAAGGCATTCCGCCAACGTCCCCTTTGGGTTTTGGACACAGCCAAATGACCAGCCCCGCAAAAACAAATACCATCGCAAACAGCAAAAATACATGGTTTGCTGACATGGTAATGGCTTCTTTATCGACGAGGTTTGAAATGATTCCTAAGGTCGAGTCAGCCGTAAACCCATTTTGCGCAAGGTTATTTTGAACTTCGGCAGTATTTAGGTTTGACACCATTTCACTACGCGCAACTTTGGCGTGGTCATCCCACACCGTGACTGCAATTGAAGCACCAATCGCCCCTGCCATGGTTCTTAAAAAGTTCATTAAGCCCGCGGCAGATGCAATTTCTTGCTGCAACACCGAACCCAGTGCAATGTTCGACAGTGGAATAAAGAAGAACGGTACAGCAAAACCTTGTAGGATTTGTGGCCAAGCCAGTGCCATAAAGTCAGCATCTGTGGTCCAGAACGCCCGCATTAAGGTCACAGCACCCAGCAAAATCAGGCCAAAACTCGCAAGTGCTCGTGGGTCATGTTTGGTCGAAAGCTTTGCCACAATCGGTGACATGGTCAAACTACCAAAACCCATGGTTGCAGTTAAATAGCCGGCCCATGTCGCGGTGTAGGAAAGGTTCATTTGCAGCCACTGCGGAATCAGTACAATACTGCCAAAAAAAGCCCCAAAGCCCAGCGACAGTGCCAGTACCGAAATCGCAAAGCCCCTATGCCTAAAGACTTTCACATCCACGACGGGGTGCTTGTCGGTCAGCTCCCATATGAGGAACACCACAAAGCCAATGGCGGCAGTTAAAGCGAGTAGCACAATGCTGGTGCTGTTAAACCAGTCTCGTTCGTGCCCTAAGTCGAGCATAAGCTGTAGCGCACCAATCCAGAGTATTAACAGACCTAAACCAACAGTATCGATTCTTAAAGAAATCGTTTCTGTTTCGGCTGGTTTGAGCAAACGGATTGCCGCCAAAACACAAATAATGCCGACCGGTATGTTAATAAAGAAAATCCAGTGCCAAGACAGGTTGTCACTAATCAGACCACCCAAAATTGGTCCTAAAATTGGTCCAACCACTGTGGTCATTGCCCATAGGCCCATCGCCTGCGCATGCTTTTCTTTAGGGAAAATACGCATGAGCAAAGTTTGGCTGAGTGGCATAAGTGGGCCACCGCATAGACCTTGTCCAATACGGAAAAACACCAGCATGCCTAACGAGTTTGCTAAGCCGCACAAAAAAGAAAAAATGGTAAAACCAATCAGGCCAAAAATAAAAACCCGAACAGTTCCAAAGCGGCCCGCAAGCCAACCTGTTAAGGGTACACAAATCGCTTCTGCAACTGCATACGAGGTAACGACCCATGTCCCTTGTGTACTTGAAACAGCAAGGTTACCGGTAATGTGTGGTACAGATACGTTGGCAATGGTCGTATCCAGCACGACCATAAAGTTCGACAAGGCAATAACAAACGCTGCCAGTAATAAACGGCCACCGCTTAGTTCGGCAAAAGGTGTTTGCGTTTTCATAAGCGTTTACTTCGCAGATAAGTCGACTTTTGCTTCCATCGACAAGCCAACACGCAGTGGGTGTTCAGCAAGTTCTTTCGGGTCAAGTGCAATACGAACTGGTAAGCGTTGAACCACTTTAATCCAGTTGCCTGTTGCATTTTGAGCCGGAATTAAGGCAAAGGCAGAGCCTGTACCACCAGAGAAGCCCATCACTTTGCCGTGATATTCAACGTCATCGCCATATAAATCTGAAGTAAGGGTGACGATTTGACCCGGACGGACTTTTTTCAACTGACTTTCTTTAAAGTTCGCATCTACATATAAATCATTCAGCGGCACAATCATCATCATGCTGGTGCCGGGTGCAACACGTTGCCCGACTTGAATATTACGACGAGCCACTACGCCATCGACTGGTGCACGGATTACGGTACGTTCCAAATCAAGCTGAGCTTGTTCAACATGGGCTTGTGCAACTTGTACATCGGGGGTAGAAACTTCATTTACACCTTGAATTAAAGCTTCATTTGCAGCTAAGGTGCTTTCGGCAGCTTTACGGCTTGAAGACGCTTGTGCCAAACCTGCTTTGGCAAGCTCTAGCCCAGCTTTAGCTGTTTCAACTGCACTTTGTGCTTTAGTGAGTTCTTCTTTAGACACTGCACCAGACGCGGCAAGTTGCGCACGGCGGTTCAGCTCTAAAGCAGCTCTGTCGTAGTCAGCCTGTGCTTGAGCAACTTGCGCTTTAGCACTGTTAATTTCATCGGCACGCACCACAACTTGAGAGTTTAAAGAACTACTGTTTGCCGCAGTTTGTTTGTATTGGCGTTTTGCTTTGGCGAGCTCTGCCTCAGCTTGCGCCAGTGCAATTTTGGCATCACGATCATCAATACGAACCAGCACGTCACCACGATGTACTGTTTGGGTATCTTTTACCACAACCTGAGCGACCTGCCCGCTTACCATTGAAGTGATTTGAGCCGTTTCTGCACCGACATAGGCATTATCCGTACTCACGGAATGATTTAAAAATAATGCCCAGATTGCATATAAAATAGCGGCGATCAATAAAATCAGCGCAAAAAAACCAAGAAATTTTTTGCGCTTGTTTTGATTGTTGTCATCCGAGGCAGATGTGGTTGGCAGTGTTTCTTCTACATTGCTTTGTGCATCAGTCATGGTATGTTCCTAAAGATGGGTTGGCTTTGCCATCAATCTCGCACTACATCCTGTTATAGATTTTTATTTTTCTATAAACAAGACATACCGCATTGTCAAAAGGAGCTAATTTTAACGCTAAAACCTCACCATATGAGAATAAAAAAATACAACTAATGCGTTCGTTTTAATTAAATTGATGTTTATCTCAAAGTTTTTATCAAATATTCTTTTTTTTAATTAATAAAAAAAGCGCACATGGCGCTTATAAAAGTAAAAAATAATGAATTAATAGGCGTATGAAGCAATACCCGCAGCAATTGCTTTGCCTTCATCATTAACCATCGTCATACGCATGGTGCAGCCCTTGCGACCTAAACGCAGAACTTCGGCACGTGCAATAAAATATTTACCACGCCCTGGCGCCAAATAATCTACACGCATGTCGACTGTTGCCAAGCGAGTTACCTGTTTAATGGTTTCAGTCAAAGTTTCCGGCGTTGAACGGCGATATAGGTGTTCCATTGCCACAATACCGCCAATACTGTCGAGCAAAGTTGCCGCGACCCCACCATGCAAAACCTGAAAAGCCAAATTGCCAATCAGGTCGGGTTGCATTTCAACATAACCTTCAATGTGTCCATCGACCACACGCATAATCATTCCACTATGCTTAAAAAATGGACAGCTATTAAATGCCTTACATAATTGGTTGAGAACCACATTTAGGTCGGTTTTTGCGCCTAATTGTATGTTGCCAGTCCAATTCTTCTTCTCTTCACTCATACGTTGCCTAAATTCAAAAGCATGATAAACACCCATAATTTTGTACAAAACCAGCATTATGGGGCTACAATACAGCAGTCGGTTGACAGTAATGGAATATCCGCCAACCTAATCCTAGTGTAATACCGAACATCGAGATTGTTATGACTTATACGTTCAATCGTCCTGCATTTCCAGCCACTCGCATGCGTCGTATCCGTAAAAATGATCAGTTGCGTGCGATGGTTAGCGAAACACAGCTCACCACAAATCATTTGATTTATCCAGTATTTGTATTACCGGGACAAAATCAGACCCAAGATATTCCAAGTATGCCAAACATTCAGCGTTTGTCGGCAGATTTATTACTGAAAAAAGCTGAAAGACTTCTGGAATTGGGTGTATCAAAACTGGCTCTATTTCCAGTCACACCTCAAGAAGATAAAAGCCTAACCGCAGAAGCTGCATGGCATGAAGATGGTTTAGTCCAAACCACGTGCCGTTTACTAAAAAAAGAATTACCAGAAATGGTGTTAATTACTGATGGTGCGCTCGACCCGTACACCACGCATGGTCAAGATGGCATTATTGATGACACTGGCTATGTGCTCAATGACGAGACTGTAGAATGCTTGATTAAACAAGCATTAAGTCATGCCGAAGCGGGTGCTGAAGTGATTGCACCAAGTGACATGATGGATGGTCGTATTGGCGCTATTCGTCAGGCTTTAGAAGCCAATGGTCACATCTACACCAACATCATGGCCTACTCTGCGAAATATGCGTCTAGCTTCTATGGTCCGTTCCGTGATGCTGTTGGCTCTGCATCCAACCTAAAAGGTGGTAATAAATATAACTACCAGATGGACTTTGCCAACCGTGCCGAAGCATTACATGAAATCGCGCTTGATATTCAAGAAGGCGCCGACATGGTGATTGTAAAACCGGGCATGCCATATCTGGATGTGGTACGTGAAGTGAAAGATACTTTTGGTGTTCCGACATTCATTTATCAAGTGAGTGGCGAATACGCGATGTTAGCGGGTGCAATTCAAAATGGCTGGTTATCAGAATCAGTGATTTTAGAATCACTCATGTGCTGCCGCCGTGCAGGTGCAGATGGGATCTGGACCTACTTTGCAGAAACTGCTGCTCAAAAACTCAAGGAAATGAACTAAGTTCGCAGAGAAAGGATAACACTGCATGCATATTGCAATCATTGGCGCGGGCATAAGTGGATTGATGTCTGCGCTAGAGTTGGTTGAACAAGGCTGTACCGTCAGCATTTTTGATCAACAACAAGCGGGACAAGCAGCCTCTTGGGCTGGTGGAGGTATTCTCTCTCCGATGTACCCTTGGCGCTATGTGCATGCAGTGAATCAAATTGCTCAATTTGGTAAAGCATCTTATCAAGCATGGAACCAAAGACTCTCCCCTGTCACAGGTATTGATTTTGAAATTCATGACACAGGCATGTTGATTTTTGATGAGGAAGATTTTGACATCGGACTTTCCTACGCAAATCAACATCAAGAACCCATGCAACGCTGCGAATATTTACAGCGAGATGCCTTAGAGCAAGTCAATCCACATATTTCCGCTCAGTTTCAACAAGCCATTTATTTTCCTGAACTTTCTAATATTCGTAACCCGCGTGTATTACAATCACTCATTGTCTATTTAAAAAAACATCCAAATGTTGAGTTTTTTGAACACTCTGCTGTCAAAAAACTAATTCAATATGGCGATGTTATACAAGCCTTACAAACCGAAGATGGTCGCAAACATACAGCAGATCATTTTGTAATAACTTCGGGTGCTTGGAGCCATTACTGGAACTCACAATTACAACTCGAAATTCCAGTCGAACCTGTTCAAGGACAAATGTTATTATTTAAAACCCCAGCGAACTGGTTACCCACCATGTGTATGAATCGGGTGATGTATTTGATTCCCCGTATGGACGGTCATATCGTGTGTGGTTCTAGCATGGCACATCGTGGTTTTGACACCGCTACCGATGAAACCACCCAGCACAATATTTTAGAAGCGTGTCTGGACATGGTTCCTGAACTGGCAGATTTCCCGATCGTACAGCGCTGGGCAGGTCTCAGACCAAGTTCACCAAATGGTGTTCCATACATTGGCAAAATGCCTGAAATGGACAACCTATGGGCAAACTTTGGTCACTTTAGAAATGGGTTATGCATGGGCGCAGGCTCTGCACAATTGCTTCGTCAGCTTATGCTGGATCAACCAACTTTAGTTGATGCTAAAGCATATTCCCCAGAGCGTTTGAAAATCACTTCAACAGCATAACTTGAATAAAGTATGTACCCTAAAAACATCATATAAAATCAATTATCTAAGGTACGTGTGCTAAAAGTCACTCACAGCCTGTCCACACTTCAAATAGATATGGTTTGCAATTAATTCACTATCTTCTCTGCCATACGCTGTGCCTGCTTTCCATAAAACCAATAGGTAATTAAATAAAGCGGGATCGCTAACATTAAAAGCATAATGAGCATAATGCTTAAAAACTGAGGCTGTTTCAGGTAAAGCATAAAGTTTTGCAAAATCTCTGGGTCTTTTCTTGCAAACAAAAACAAGCCAAATAAAACACCACACAAGTTATAGCCCCAAAAAATCAGGGTAAAACCTAAAGTAAATTTCTTTTTTTCTTGTACAGTCGGTGCACGGCGTTCTTTCTTTAAAAATTTAAACAGGACAAAAATCATTGCGCCTAAATATGGAACGGCTGTTAAAATACCACCTACACTCGCTGGTAATAGTGCTGCAACTACACCTACAAGTAAGGTGAGTCCTATACATAAAGCAAAAAACCAGAGAAAGTAAGAGCGTAATTTGGTCATCTTTTTGCCTAATTTATGGGTTCAAAAATTAATTATAAATTTTTTTCGATTTTTTTTCATTTTTCTGTCAACCAATTCTAATCTCTTGACGTTATATAGGGTAATAAGGTCGCAGCAACCGAATACTTCCTTTGCACGGCATCCGCAAAATTGTTTCGGTGACCTTTCATTACGACTCTTTCTTACCTTCGGATTTGGTTTTGTTAGCAGCCTAAACCCTTGATGAAGTTTTTGACCGACGATTCTCTCATCACTCGAATCGTCGGTTTTTATTTTCTGGTACTTTCATTTATTTTACGCTCTGCATACACAATAAGTCTTTCTTGGTGATAAGCGCTATGCGTATACTTTTTACACCATAAAAATATGATTTAAATAATATGAACAGCATTGCCTATTTTGAAATTCAGTCTTCAAACCCAGCCCGAGATGCAGAGTTTTATCATATTGTATTTGGGTGGCAATTTAAATTAGATGAAAATTTACCCATTGAATATTACCGTATAGAAACACCCTCAATTATGGGTGGTCTCTTAAAACGTCCAGCACAAACTCCTCCAATGGAATATGGCACCAATGCATTTACCTGCTCCATTCAGGTCGAAAATTTTGATGAAGTTGCTGCAAAAATTTTAGCGCAAGGTGGTATTGTGGCAATGGATAAATTCGCCATTCCCGGTCGTGCTTGGCATGGTTACTTTGTCGATTTAGACCACAACGTTTTTGGTATTTTCCAAGTCGATGAAAATGCTGCTTAAAAATCTTATTTAACAAATTTATTTATTTTCTAATTTATAGCCACCGCCTTTTTATCGGTGGCTATTTACTATTTATTCTTCGGCAAAGCTAAAACTGGCTTCACAAGTAATTGGAAAATTAACCGAGTTGGCAATCATACATTCGTGATGCGCTTCTTCATGCAATTTTGCAGCAAGTGCTTGGTCAGCACCTTTTTCTAAAACAACCGCAGGCTTTAAAATAATGTGAGTAAAGTGACCACGTTTGACTGGATCAGCATCCTCCATAAATCCAAGTGCATGGTCGACATAACTCAGCACATGAATATGATTGACTGCGCATAGGTGTAAATACCAAAGCTTATGACAAGCTGATGCTGATGCAACTAATAAATCTTCTGGGTTCCATCTGGTCACATCGCCTAAATAGGCAGGGTCTGATGAGCCTTGAATGGTGATCTTTTGCGGATGTTGAATACTAAAGTCCCGTTTATATGAGCGATAAGATGAAGTCCCTGTTCCTGTGTTACCTTCCCATTGTATTTTTACTTCGTACTCATGAATGGTCATTTTTGTCTCAAAGTTATTTATTTGAGTTGATATTAACAAAACAAAAATTGGAATAAAAAATTAATTTAGATTGAATTTGAGGCTTAAATATCGAACGCTTTAACAGGTCTTGATAAAATCTCTCGCCAATTTATGCTAACGTATCTGTGTTTATCTTGGCTTGATGTCTGTTTCTATGTCCGTACATTTTCTACATACTTCTGACTGGCATTTGGGGCAGTTTTTTTATAATCATTCACGACACTACGAACACCAACAATTTTTAAGTTGGTTGCTCACTCAAATACAAGAAAAACAACCGCATGCCCTGCTCATTGCGGGAGATATTTTTGATGTGATTAATCCAGGTTCGCAAGCCCAAAAACAACTTTATCAATTTTTAGCAGATGCACATCGCCTTGCACCACACATGCAAACCCTCATGATTGCGGGTAATCATGACTCAGGCTACCGTATTGAACAAGTCGAGCCGCTATTAGAAAAATACAATGCAAAAACCGTGGGCGTTGTTCGCTGGAATGAAGATAAAACTCTAGATCTCGATCGTCTGCTTTTACCTATTTATAATCAAAATCAAGAAATTGTGGCATGGTGCCTTGCCCTGCCTTTTTTACGCTCGGCTGAAATTACGGGCTTTAATGAACATACCACTAACAGCAAAAATGCAATTGCCTATTTGCATGAGCAACTGATTGCCGAAGCAAAACGTCGTAAAACACCAGAGCAAGCGCTTATTTTGATGTCGCATGCGCATATGCAAGGTGGCGAAACTTCTGACTCTGAACGTCCAATTATTATTGGTAATGAAGAGGCACTTTCAACGACTTTGTTTGAAGATGCAATTGATTATGTGGCTTTAGGGCATTTGCATAAACCACAAAAAGTAGGTCAACCGCACATTCGTTATAGCGGCTCACCTATTCCACTTTCTTTTAGTGAAATTAACTATAAACACCAAGTGGTTGAGGTCAAAATTGACCCTACTCAAGACACAGATAACCGTCTGCAATTTGAAGCTGTAGAAATTCCACGTTGTATTCAGTTACACCGTATTCGTGGTGAATTAAACGATGTGCTGCAACAACTCAAAGCTTTGCCAAACGGTGTTATTGAAAATATTGACCACCGTGAATATGTCGATATTGAATATTATAGTTTAACGCCACCACAACCTAATTTACGCCAGCAGTTTGAAGCTGCCCTACCACCTGATCGCTATCGTTTAGTGCGTATTTCACGTCAATATGTGATCCAAGATGCTTCGGACACCGATACCTCTCAGCACATTGCACTTGAACCACCAACACCAGAAAAGCTGTTTCAAAATATATGGGAAAAACAAGGCTACAACGCAGATGATGCAGTATTGAAAGATTTTCTGAGCCTAGTACAAGAAGCACAAAAACATCTTGAAAATGATTCAAGCCATTAAGGACATGTCATGAAAATTTTATCTATTCGTATAAAAAATCTGGCATCTCTTTCTGATGAACACTTTATTGATTTTGAAAGCGCGCCTCTAGCTCACGCAGGCTTAATTGCCATTGTGGGTAAAACTGGTGCTGGTAAATCGACCATTTTAGATGCCATGTGCCTGGCCCTGTTTAATCGCGTTCCTCGCCTTAAAGACAGCGATGGCAAATTAAAAGATGTTGATGGTTCAGAGTTACTCACTAACTCGCCTTTGACTGTTTTACGCCGTGGTACGGGGCATGGTTTTGCTGAACTTTGTTTTATTGCTCAAGATCAAAAACGCTATTTGGCACGCTGGGAAATTAAACGTGCGCGTGAAAACCCAAGTGGTAAATTACAAAGCGTGCAACGCCACTTAAAATGTCTGACCGACGGTGTCGTGCTTGCCGACAAAGCCAAAGCGGTTGATGAAAAAGTTAAACAAATTACCCAGCTTTCATTTGAACAATTTACTCGTGCTGTGTTACTCGCCCAGTCAGAAGTCACGGCGTTTTTAAAAGCACGAGACAGCGAACGTGGTGAATTACTTGAGTACCTGACAAACTCCAGCATTTTTGCCAAAATTGGTGAACTGGCTTTTCGTAAAACAGCAGATATTGCTAAACAGCGTAAACAGCTTGAAGAATTTTTAGGCCACATTGAAATTTTGTCTGATGAAGAGATTGCTTCCTTAACCGAGCAATATCAGCAAGCTGAACAAAATCATCAACAGTTAGAACAACAAAAAAATGTTTTAGGCAAACAACAACAATGGTTTGAGCGTAAAGCAAAACTTGAAGTTGAAGTTCAAACCAAACAACAGCAATTTCAAAATCAGCAAAACCATCATCAACAACTTGCTGGTGAACGTGAGCAATTAAAACGGCTGGAAGTTTTCTCTGAAATACGATCACAGGTCTTTCAGCAGACTCAAAATTTACAAACCCTACAACACCTTGAACCGCAAATTCAGCAAGCTCAAATTAAGTTTAATGATTTGGCTCAAATTTTTGAAAATGGACAAAAACAATATCAATCAGCAGAACAAGAACTTAAACAAACACTAGACTTTGAACAACAGCATCAACAGGCATTAAATCAAGTTCGGCAGTCTATTCAAGAACGTTCATTTATTGCAGATGAATATAAAAAGTGCAAAGAAAAAAGAAATACGCTAGAACAAAAACTGAATCCATTGCAACAACAGCAAAACACAGTTCAACAACACATTGCACAGCTTCAACAAAGCCAAACTCATCTCCAACAGCAGCTAACCCAGACTCAGCAATACACCGTATTAGACAAAGGCCTTTCCGCACATTTGCATCAACTTGGGCAATTTATTCAAAACTACGAAGCGATTGAACATCAGCTTGGAAACCCTACTCTAGCTCGTCAAAAGCTATTAGAAACTAAAAATGAACTTGAACAACTGACGGTTTCTGTGGGGACAGTTGAACAAATTGAGTCAAAACTTGAACAACAGCATAAAGATAAAGAACAAAAACTTGCTCAAATTACTCAGCTAGATCTTATTCAACAGAAAATTAAAATTTATCATGAGCTGTATGCTGAGCTTCAGCAATTTTCTGAAAAACATATACAAGCCTCAAATCAAGAACAGCAGCTTAAAACCGTTTGCCAGTTAGCTGAGCAAGACTATCAAACAGCAAAAACTGAACGAGAAAAATTACAGCACATCTTGCAACAGCAGCGTTTATTACATACAGAAAATATTGAACAGTTACGGGCCAATCTTAAAGAAGATGAAGCTTGTTTAGTCTGTGGAAGTACACATCATCCCTATCGTAGTGATGACAGCGCAGTTTCCAAGGCTTTGTTCGATCTGCAACAGCAGCAAGAACAGCAGGCTGTGGCGCTAGAGCAAACTCAATTTAATGCATGGCAAAGCCAACAACAAACACTCACTCAATGTCGTGCCGAGCTTGAACAAGTTCAGAAATATCTAGCTCAACTTCAAGCAAAACAGACGAGCTTACAGCAAGATCTTGTCCAACAAGTAAGCCTCAACCAATTGCACATTGATCTTGCACAACCTCCAGAACAAATCTTACAAACACTTAGCGAGCTTAGACAAGCCGCACAAACTGCGATAAGTTCATTCGACTCAGAAAATGTGCGTTTAACCCAAGCGATTAAACAACAGAACCAGTTGGTTCAACATGTTCAGCATAGTGAAAGCTTGCTCAATACTGCACAGCAATGGCAACAGCAAGTTCAACATATTGTGCAGTGCTTGTCTGAAACCGAACAGCACGCATGGCAGCAATCGAGTAGCCAAACTGCTAAGCAGACTTGGTCTATTCTTGATGCACGTGCTAAGCAACTTGAACAACAAGAACAGCTTTCACAGCGTTTTGAACAGCAGCAACAAGAACTAAAAATGCTAGCTGCCAACCTTGAGCAAATGACCAAGCAAATTAATGAGATCGATCAAAATCTCAAAGATATTACACTCAAGGGCCAACAAAATAATGAAAAAGCGGTGTCACTCATTCAACAAATGACAGGCCTTTCAGACATTAAACCTCATGAATGGTTAATTGAGCACGATGCCAAACGCCAGCAGCAACAAACTGCTTATCACGAAGCTAAACAACGTTTCGAACAAACCAGACAGCACTTTGAGCAGCAAAAACAAGCGATAGATCAACTTAAACATCAACATCAACACACCGAGCAACATCAACAGCAGATTAATACGCAAATTGAAGACTGGTTAAAAGCCCATGCTGATTTTCAAGCATCTGATCTTACGGCGCTCATACAGATTAATTCAGCCCAAGAGCAAGACATTCGTAACCGTCTTAATCAAGCAGAACGCCTATTAAGTGAAACCTCTTCTGCACTCAAAACCATGCAAGAGCAGCTCACCGAACATTTGCAAACGCAACCGGATATTGAACATGAAAAACTTTTGGATCTTATTCAGGAAAATATTGCAAAGCTCAAAACCCAACTCGAAATGCGTGACCAGCTTAAGCTTAAGCTCGAAGTACATCAGCAGAACTTAGCCAAACAACAGAAATACGCTCAGCAAATTCAAAATATTCAACAGGAAGAACATCGCTGGAGTAAAATTTCAGGTCTGATTGGCGATGCCAAAGGCAAAGAATTCCGTGACTATGCCCAGCAATATCATTTAGATATTTTAGTGGAACATGCTAACCAGCAACTGGCGATGCTCTCTCAACGCTATACATTAAAACGACTTGACCAATCTTTAAGTCTCGCCATTATCGACCACGATATGGACGGAGAAATGCGTTCTGTTTCATCTTTATCAGGCGGTGAATCCTTCTTAACTGCCCTCGCCTTATCTTTAGCCATTGCGAATATGGCCTCAGGTTCAATGAAAATTGAATCTCTGTTTATTGATGAAGGTTTTGGAACTTTAGATGCATCTTCTTTGCACATGGTGATGAATGCTTTAGATCAATTACAAAATCAGGGCCGCCAAGTCATTCTCATTTCACACATTCAAGAAATGCATGAGCGTATTCCTGTACAAATTCAGGTGAAACCACTTGGCGCTGGCGCAAGTACGATTGAAGTCGTGGGTTAAACTCTAACTCATCAATTTTTCAGGATCTAGATCTTGTCATACGCCACTTGCATCTGATCACAAAATGACTTCATTTCAATCACCGACTTTTGAAAGCCATCTAGTGTTGCATCAAAACTTGGATATTCCTTTGCAAATTCCTGATCAAACTGTTTCTTATATTTTTTATTATTATTAAACATCTTCACAATTTCCTGCTGATTCACACATGTCCAATGTGCATCCGATACACTTTCCTCATCAGATTCAGCTTTACTTTCTTCTGTCAATTTTGCAATCAAAAACATAAAAGTTTCTTTAAAATCTTGATATGTTTTATGCTCAGAAATAACTGCTTTTTCAATCTCAGGTGTGGGTGTTGCATTGCTAGATATACATGTAACAACAATTAAAACAGTCAATAAAAATTTTGCGATATTCATTTATATTCCTAAATTTTAAATAATAGAGGCTAGATTATCTTCTGCTCAATGATCATTAATAGATCAAAATATATATAATTTTAAAAGTATTATCAAAACTCTTAATCTTTCATGAGAAAACCCCTTCAAAATAATGAATCTTACAGGAGTTTTCTCATCTATTGTTAACTCTTATCAGCAGGGAAAGCCTTAGGTGGCGGTGCATATTTAGAAGATTTATCTTCCTCATCTGCATTATTTGAATCAGGTGATTGGACTTGATAAATCGCTGTTCCAATAATGCCTGTATTCTGAACTGAACCATTATCTGAATTCGCTGCATAAGCATCTTCAGGCTTACTAAATGTAAAGGAAGCAACAGCAGAGTCACTCTTACGAAAACCCTCTATTTTAATCTCACTATGTGGATGTAATACATAACCTGCATTATTTCGGGAAGCCGCACTGCCATTTAAGACATCAATACCGTCAACACTTGCCACCACTTCATAGATATTATCAGTATGATTTTCATATTTTAATTGATAGCTTTGACCATCATTACCCGAAAGAAAATAATTTTGACCATCACGAAACAAAGCAAATGTTTGATCTGCATCATCGACAATAGAGAAACTAATTTTCCCCGCAAGCAATGCAATACTATTTACTGTTTTACCTTCATATTGTTTATTGGCATAACGAACTTGTGATTCAGCAATTGGCTGGTCTGATAACCGAGCTAAATTTACTTCAGAGACATGTGATGTAATCTCATCTCCCCATTTTGTTCCTAGTTTTTCATCTACACTCACTTGAGTATTCTGATCAGTTGATTCCGAAGTAATATCGCTTTGTTTCTTACTACACGCTGCTAAAAATAAGCATAATATAAAAGATATTAAAAAATAGAGTTTTTTCATTCTAAACCTGGTCCTAAATTCGGTTTTTTATCGTTGTAAAAAAATTTATTCATTTATACCAACAAGTATAAATGAATAAAAAACAATTTCAAATTTATACGCTTTGTTTCTACAGCAGAGTTATTTTATATAATTTTAATTTCTACTGTATATAGAAAATAAATTCAGATTATTTTGAATAGTCTCTAGCACCGAACAAAGCAGTTCCCACACGCACCATGGTTGAACCTGCGGCAATTGCAGCATCTAAATCACTCGACATTCCCATACTTAAAGTATCCCAATGTTCCGGGTAAGTATGTTTTTCTTTCACCGCATCAAACAAGTTCTTAGCATCTGCAAAAGCGGGAGTATTGTTAGGTGCAGGAATTACCATCAAACCACGTAATTTGATTTTTGGTAATTGGCTAATTTGAGCAACTAACTCGGCAACCTCATCTGGTACACAACCATCTTTACTATCTTGCCCATCAATATTCACTTGCAAACAAATATTAAGTGCCGTTTGATCGTCACCACGTTGATTAGACAGTCTCTCTGCAATAATCAAACGGTCTACACCATGTACCCAATCAAACTTTTCAGCTAAATGTTTAGTCTTGTTTCGCTGAACATGACCAATAAAGTGCCATTCAATTTCTAAATCTTGTAAAGCTTCAATTTTTTCTAAAGCTTCTTGCAGATAGTTTTCGCCAAATGCTCTTTGCCCTGCTGCATACATTTCACGCAAACTTTCACTTGGATGTGTTTTCGATACGGCTAAAAGTTGCACAGTTTCAGGCGCACGTTGAGCATGTTCACAAGCACGTCGGATTTGCTGTAATACGTGCTGTCGCGCATCTTGCAGGTAATTCATTGACAAGGTTCTCATTTTCAAAAAACTTTTTTGCTTTTCACCTAAAGCGAAGTGTTGGTAAGCCTCGGTGAAAGCCGTATATTATTCTACAAAATAATGACATATTTTGATTTAATTGGGGAAATTATGGATATTACAGAGCTACTCGCTTTCTCTGTGAAAAATGGCGCGTCCGATTTACATTTGTCTGCTGGCATGCCACCAATGATTCGCGTGGATGGCGAAGTCCGCCGCATTAACCTTCCAGCTCTAGACCATAAAGATGTTCACCGTCTGGTCTATGACATCATGAATGATAAACAGCGCCGTGACTATGAAGAAAAGCTCGAAACAGACTTTTCTTTTGAAGTGCCAAATGTTGCGCGTTTTCGTGTCAATGCATTTAACCAAAACCGTGGTGCCGGAGCCGTTTTTCGTACCATTCCATCAAAAGTACTCACAATGGAAGATTTAGGCTTAGGGCAAATCTTTAAAGATATTTGTGATTACCCACGTGGCATTGTGTTAGTTACAGGACCAACAGGTTCAGGTAAATCAACCACGCTTGCAGCGATGATGGACTATATTAACGAAAACCGTTATGACCATATTTTAACGGTTGAAGACCCAATCGAATTTGTCCATCAGTCTAAAAAATGTCTGATTAACCAACGTGAAGTACACCGCGACACGCATGGCTTTAACGAAGCACTACGCTCAGCACTGCGTGAAGACCCAGATATTATTCTGGTCGGTGAGATGCGTGACCTTGAAACCATTCGTTTAGCACTTACCGCTGCTGAAACTGGTCACTTGGTGTTTGGTACGCTCCATACGACTTCTGCTGCAAAAACCATTGACCGTGTGATTGATGTATTCCCTGCCGAAGAAAAAGACATGGTGCGTGCCATGTTGTCAGAATCTTTACAGGCTGTTATTTCTCAAACTCTACTTAAAAAGAATGGCGGTGGGCGTGTCGCAGCACATGAAATCATGATTGGTATTCCTGCCATTCGTAACTTAATTCGTGAAAACAAAGTTGCCCAAATGTATTCATCAATTCAGACGGGCGCTAATCATGGCATGACCACGCTCGACCAAAGCTTAAAAGGTCTAGTTGCTCGTGGGGTGATTAGCCCACAAACGGCACGTACTGCCGCAAAACAACCTGAATCATTCCTATAAAAATAATTAGAGAATAAATATGGATTTTAACGACCTACTCAACCTCATGGTTGAAAAAAAATCATCCGATCTTTTTATTACAGATGGTGTTGCGCCATCTATGAAAATTAACGGGCAAATTGTTCCAATTTCAAAAAATAGTCTTTCTGGGGACGTTATTGGTCAACTTTTACATTCCATCATGAGCGAAAAACAACGCAAAGAATTTGCAGACACTCGTGAATGTAACTTTGCCATTATGAACCGTGATAAAACCGCCCGCTTTCGTGTGAGCGCTTTTCAGCAGCGTGACATGCCAGGCATGGTGCTACGCCGAATTGAAACTAAAATTCCTTCAATTGATGACTTGCAGTTACCGCCTGTTCTTAAAGATTTATCAATGACCAAACGTGGCATCATTATTTTTGTTGGTGCAACAGGTACGGGTAAATCGACGTCTTTGGCTTCAATGATCAGTTATCGTAATCACAATACTAAAGGTCATATCATTACCATTGAAGACCCAATCGAGTTTATTCACGAACATGCAGGCTGCATCATTACTCAACGTGAAGTCGGTATTGATACAGACTCATTTGAAATTGCCTTAAAGAATACTTTGCGACAAGCACCAGATGTCATCTTGATTGGTGAGATTCGCTCTCGTGAAGTGATGGACTACGCGATTGGCTTTGCTGAAACAGGCCATCTTGTGTTAGCCACCATGCACGCCAACAACGCCAACCAAGCGCTCGACCGTATTATTCACTTCTTTGAAAGTGACCGCCACAGTCAGCTTTACATGGACTTATCGCTTAACTTAAAAGCCATGATTGCGCAGCAACTTGTTCCAACACCAGATGGTAATTCTCGCCGCGCCGCAATTGAAATTTTAATTAACTCGCCATTAATTTCAGACTATATTCGTAAAGGCGAAATTCATGAAATTAAAGATTTAATGAAGCGTTCGCGTGAACTCGGTATGCAAACCTTTGACCAAGCCCTATTTGACCTCTATAAAGCAGGCCAAATTACCTACAAAGATGCGTTAAAACATGCCGACTCACCTAACGATTTACGTTTGACGATTAAGCTTGCCGAAGAAGGACCTGATCAAATTGCGGGCACAAATCAGCATTTAACCTTCGACCAACAGTAATTTCCTCATAAAAAAAGGAAGGTTAAACGTAACCTTCCTTTTTTATTTGTTTTCTTTGTGTGAAAACGATTATTTCTTGCGCAACACTTCCTGACACTCAGGTTCGTTACAGTAACCGTAGAGGTTTAATGAGTGACCCGTTAAGGTAAACCCATGTTGGTCTGCTACAGCATGCTGTTCCTTCTCGATAACATCATTAGTAAATTCAATAACTTTGTTGCAATTATAGCAAACTAAATGATCATGGTGATCTTCTTGCATGATTTCGAAAACAGAATGATTATTTTCGAAATGATGGCGCTGAATGATACCCGCAGCTTCAAATTGTGTTAACACACGGTAAACTGTCGCAAGTCCGACATCTTCCCCTTGTTCTAACAAAGTCTTGTAAATATCTTCAGCACTAAGATGATGTTGCTTTGAATTTTCTAATAATTCCAAAATCTTAATTCGTGGAAGGGTAACTTTAAGTCCAGCTTTGCGCAAATCTTGATTGGAAATAGGCATGAAAAAAGGTCTCTCAACAAATCTCAAGTTGGAATAGGCAATAGAATTTAGATGAAGTATGATCTATCCTTTGATCAAATGCATCATAATTTATTGGGATAGTGTAGCAAAATGCAAAAACTCGTGCTGACGTTATTAGTCACTTCACTCCTTGCTGGTTGTTCAATCTTTGGTGTATATAAGGTTGATATTCCTCAAGGGACTCCTTTGACCAAAGCTCAGGCCTCTCAAGTACAAGTCGGCATGAATTTCCAGCAAGTGCGTTTTTTGCTTGGTAGTCCAACTGTGACTGATCCCCTCAATCCTCAACGTTGGGACTACATTTACAACTATATCCCGGGAACTTACGCTAAAAAGGCAAAAATCCCCGCAGCACATGGTCAGCATTTAAAAATTTACTTTGATGGCACTGGCACAGTAACTAAAATTGAAGGTTTAGAAACTATTCCAGAATCGCAACCAGGTTTACCTGCTTCTAAAGAAGCGATTTTAACTGCCCCACCACTATAATCGTTTTTTCTAATAAAAATAAACCCCTCAAGTGAAATACTTCGAGGGGTTTTATTTATGGGACTTATTACTTTAAGCGATTACTTTTAATATATCGTCCCACAGGATTTTTCTCGGCGCGGTTACGGCGTATATCTTTAGGGTTAATAGTTAAAGGTCGATAAACCTCTACCCGATCACCTGCTTGCAAAATCGCATGTGCCTCAACTTTTGCACCAAAGATGCCAAGTTGTAATGGCTCAGGCAAACTTACCAGTGTCTGCAACCCACTTGCCTCAACCGCTTGTAATGCGGTCATACCAGCTTCAAATGGAATAGCAACTAAGAACTGTTGCTCTGGGGCTGCAAAAGCAACCCACACTTGCTGAGCTTTTTCCATCAGATCATTTGTCCAATGACCGAAATCATGGCAATGACAATTGAAAGCGGTAAAACAATACGCACTGCAATACGCCACAAGTTATAGAACAGCTCATTGCTAAAATTCATTGATTTACGCAAATGGCTAATTTTCATAATCCAACCAGCAAAAATTGCATAGATGAGACAAATGAGTAATCCCCAAAGCATCAAAATCAGCGTAAAGATGCCATGAAGTTCAGGTACAGCCCAAACCGCAATTGCCAAAATAATGACAACCCATTGTAAAATGTACATCAATTGACGTTGAGCAAGCTGTTCTTTAGCAAGTTGAATAAACAAAGCTGTTGTCATTACTGCAGTAAAAATCCAGGTAAAAACAGGAAGCTGTGCTTGAAGAGAAAAGAAACCAAATGCAACGACGGCAATTAACTGAGCCAACCAGATTGGAAGTGCAGTTCTTGTGGCGCCTTCTTGAGAGTGAATTACAGACAAGCTATTTTGCCAGTAAAGTCCCAAGCCTAAACCACTCGCAACAAGTGCAAGTACAGTCGCATTACCCCATTCTTTAAATTCAACATTCGTCCAATGCCAAGGCTGTAAAGTCGTTCCCATTGTATTAGCTAAAACAAGAGAAGTGATTACACCGACTGTCATTAGCACAATTAAAATCTGACGCGGAATAAAAGATAAAATTAAAGCCACAACCGCAAGGCTAGCAAAAACAATTTGCCCAGAAACGCTATTATTGAGCTGAGCTGTCAGTAAATTGCCCGCAGTACTCAGTACACTTCCTGCTAAAAATGGAATAAAAATAACTGCAAGCCAGCCAGCCAAACGCCATTTTGGTGAACTATCTGCTTCACGAGTTAAACTTGATAAAGCATTTAAGGCAGTAGTCTTCGACCGTTTTGCTAAGGCAATTTCTAAATAACAAACTGGCAAAGCCAATAACAGCATTGTGCCTAACCACAATAACCAGAAATCGATTTGACGATCAATCTGAATTCCCATAGCGGGTGCCAATGTCGCCATAATGATGAAAGATAAGCAAAACGCCATCAGGGGCGATAACCATCGTGACATAGGTATGTCCTGCATTATGCATTCCTTGAAAAAGACTATAGATATTTTGCCCGTCTCATGCGTGAAAATCAAAGTTTGCTCAATAAAAAAAAGCAAACCACCGAAACGATAGTTTGCTGCGCTAACTGAAATTACGAGTTGTTTTTATTAGAAGTTATGAGAAAAACCGGGCAAACCAGTTTTTCCCTTTCTTCTTTTCTTTTTCTCTAATAATTCCCATCATATTTTCTTTTACCGCCCCCACATAATCAGCATCATCATGTTGAATATGATTAATTAACCACTTTGCTAAAATTTCTTGTAGCTCTTTTTCAACCGTATGTCCCATTTCAAAACGCTCACGATATAACTCTATTTTTTTAATAAATAAGTCATGGACACGTTTATGTGGTACACGATATTTATAATCCGCTTCCTCTTGTAAACTTTCTTCGAAAGTAAAATGTGATTGCGTGTAATCAATAATGTTGTCTAAAACGTCTTTAATACGACGTCTATGGTCATCATCTTTTACATCATCGATTTCATTAATATAATCAAGTATTCGTTTATGTTGTTCATCAATAACCTCGATACCCGTATTATATTCTGAAGCCCATTTCATTTTCATACATCTCCCCAATGATGCTCAATGACTATTGCATAAACCTCATGATATATTTAAAGAATATAAATAAAAACAAAGCTATTTTGTCGGCTTTATCATATAAAAATTACATTTAAATCAAGTTATTGTTTTTATTTGTTTTTAAAAAAATTAACCAACCAAAATAATAAAGTATTTTTTAAACAAAATACCTTATTATTAAATGATTAATATATATAAATACTCCTATTCATATATTTTAAATATACTTTATATTAATACTGATCAGCACGAGTAATACGTTTAAGCTCTGGATTTTCCTGCTCACTTTTTAATCTTTCTACATGAGTAATTGCTTTTTTAATTGGTTTTCCATGTTGAAATAAAATCATTTCACCAGGTTGATAAGCTGTCCATTTTTCATTATGGGTTAAAGGTTCTGTTGTTATAACTGCCACACGATCTTCAGGTGTAGTGACCTGACTAAAATCAACCTCAACATCCAGATCAATTAAATGAGCCTGATTAAATGGATATTCTCGAACCAACCAATGTAATTTAGTAATCGCATAACTAAATAATGCCTGACCATTCGATAAGCAATAATTAAATGTGCCGTATTCAGCAATTTGTGGAGAAATTTTTTCTAATACTTCAAATATTTGTTCAAGACTTGGTTCTTCATAGCCAAAAGCTTCAACCAGTTGATCAAGCAAATAACAAAATGCACGTTCACTGTCCGTATTACCCACAGGCGTAAAACGTCCACTTAGGGATGGGTTAAAATCATGTAAATCACCATTATGGGCAAAAATCCACTGACGACCCCACAACTCTCTAATAAAGGGATGAGAGTTTTCTAAAGTGATTTTACCTTGAGTTGCTTTGCGGATATGCGCGATCACGTTACGCGATTTAATAGGATAATTACGGATAAGATCGGCAATTGGAGATTCAACTGCCGACTGATTATCGACAAATAGTCGGCAAGCTTTGTCTTCGAAAAATGCAATACCAAATCCATCACTATGATCTGAGGTAATTCCTGCACGCTGTGAAAAACCACGGAAAGAAAAAGTGATATCCGTTGGTGTTGCACAATTCATTCCTAATAGCTGGCACATATCGCTTTTTAAACTACTTTTAATTACCCCATATGCTCTATTGTGCATGAGAGTAAAATTGCTTGCAAATCTCAATATGTGCTGGCTATTAGAAAATAGGACATATTATTAACGCTGTCCCATTTTATTCATGACAAATGAAGTCGCCACTTTATTCACTTCCAAAAATACAAAATAATCTAGACAGTTAAACTCTTCATCAAAAAATGCCTGTTTCGATAATTTTGACTGCATGCTCAAATACATTTGGAACAATTTTGGCATACGCTCATCTTGTGGAAAACTGAACTCAGGATATTCAGGTTCATAGATTTTTTTCGAGCGAATATCAATGGTTTTGCTTTCAGATAATTGCTGAATTTGGCGGTGCGTGTAGTAAGCTCTAGCCAAATTATCTTGCAGATGAATACTGACACAGCCCATCAAATATTTAGCGCGCATTGACCATAATACTTTCGGTGCAAGGTTCAGCCACAGCATCGACAATGCTTTACCATTACGAAAGCGAGGATGGACACAGGTACGCCCTATTTCTAATATATTAGGAAGGTGCGATAACTGAGGAACAATATCAAACTCATGGGCGCTGTAGCTTTGTGCTATTTCATGGCCTTGAAATAATTTAAGGCGAGTATACGCTACAATTTCTCCAGTCCACTTTTCACGTAAGACTGCATGCTCACAACCAAAATCATAAATATCTTGGTCTAAGTTATCTTCAAAATGAATTCCAAATTGTTGGCTAAATTGTTGTGCACGAAATCGTTGTACATCTTGTAATTCTTTTAAATTATCAACCCATTCAAAACGAAATTGTGTCTGATTTATAGCTTTTTGACGATTTAAAGGTAAAGTCCAGGTTTGGCGATATTGATTAAATTTTTCCAGCATAATGAACGCTCCTAGTGACACCCCTTACACTAGTCAAAGCTCATGACAAAAAAATGACCAAATTAAAATAGTATAAAAAAAGACCACCTAGGGTGATCTTTTTATTGAGAATAACGGTTTTATTAAGCGGTTTTTGCGCGATTAGAAATAAGCGTTCCAACCCCATGATCAGTAAAAATTTCAAGCAGTGTTGCATGTGGTACGCGACCATCTACAATGTGTGCACTGACGACGCCACCTTTAACAGCATCAAGTGCACAACCTACTTTAGGAATCATTCCACCATAGATCACGCCTGTTTCAATGAGACGATCAACTTCTTGCGTAGTTAGGCCAGTTAACAGATTTTTATTTTCATCCAGCACGCCACTAATGTTTGTGAGCAAGATTAATTTTTCAGCACCTAATGCTTCTGCCACCTTACCTGCCACTAAATCGGCATTAATATTATAAGTATTGCCTTCTTCATCTACGCCTAATGGCGCAATCACTGGAATAAAGTCACTTTGGGTAAACATTTCAAGCACATCAGTTTTAACGCCAGTTACTTCACCAACCATACCTAAATCAATATGTTTGATAGAACCGTCTTCTTCTTGCTTTTCCATAAGCAATTTACGAGCACGAAGTAAATTACCGTCTTTACCTGTTAAACCAATTGCACGACCACCATGTTTATTAATCAGGTTAACAATTGATTTATTTACGCTACCACCTAATACCATTTCAACCACTTCCATGGTTGCAGCATCAGTTACACGCATACCGTCAATACGATCAGATTCACGTCCTAACTGCTTTAAAAATGAGTCTACTTGTGGCCCACCACCGTGAACAACAATCGGATTTAACCCTACAGTTTTAAGTAAAACGATGTCTCGGGCAAATGAACTTTCTAACTCTGGATCAGTCATCGCGTTGCCACCGTATTTCACCACCAGCGTTTTACCAGTAAAACGTTGAATATACGGCAAAGCTTCAATCAAGATTTTTGCTTTGTCGACACCGATATGCTGATGTTGGGGCATTACGCCTCTCCTTACTTAAGCCTCTGAAAGTTCTTGTGCAATTTGCGGATAGTGCTCTTGCAACATATCTACAAATTTTTGCTGGATTTCCTTTAATCGTAAAGGATTATCTGCGTCAAATCTTACTGTAAAATATTCACCAGTATTTGATGCTCGAATAATGCCAAAACCATCATCAAAATCAAGACGTACGCCATCAATTTTACTGATTCGAGCACCTAAACGATGACTTAAAATTTCAATATCTTGTAATACATACTTTGGATCAGACTGATAAGTACCAATATAGGTATCTTCTGTACAACATCTTTCTGGATAAGGAGCAAACAATTCGGAAATTGTTGTAGCATCAGATTGGGTAAAATACTCCATTACACGTAATGCAGCATATAAACCATCGTCGTAGCCAAAACCACGCCCATCATTAAAAACGTAGTGACCTGCATATTCACCACCAAAAATGGCGCGTCCATTCGACTGAGATAAATAAGCCCGTAAGAAACTACTTCCCGTGCGGATCATTTTTGCTTTTCCGCCGAGTTGTTCGACCGTTTTTTGAACCATGCGTGAACATTTCACATCAAAAACAATTTCTTGCTCGGGATGTTGCTCTAAACACATTTGTGCAAAAAGTGACAGTAAACGATCCGCCGTAAGAATTTGGGCTTTTTCATCGATTAAAACGACACGATCACCATCGCCATCCAGAGCAATGCCTATATCTGCCTGCTGCTCAACGACTGCTTTTCGCAAATCACTTAAATGTGCTGCATGTGAAGGGTCTGGTGCATGGTCTGGAAACTCTCCATTTGGATTGGTTCGTAAGGCAATGACCTCACATCCCATCTTTTCCAATATTAATTTTGAGCAGTGTCCAGCAGAGCCATGTAAACCATCTAAAATGACTTTTAAAGGACGTTTTAACTGAATATCTTTAAAAATAGCTTGCTGGTATTTTTGGCAAAACTCAGCTTTAAATTGAGGTCGTGTTAACTCAAGCACAGAAATGGCATGGACTGGTACATAAGTTTGAGCTTCTTCACCAACCTGCTGAATCATTTCCGGAGACGGCGGTTCACCTTTTAAAATCCACTTAATACCATTATCCGATTTTGGGTTATGGCTTGCGGTCACCATAATGCCATTACCGCCAAAATCTCTTGCAATGTAATACATCATTGGCGATGAACAACAACCAATGTTGGTAACATTTAAACCTTGTTCTATTAAAATTTCTTCAATTAAGTGTGCATAGGCCGGACTTGTGAGACGGGCATCATAGCCAATCACTAATTGAGTTTGTTTTGCTTGTTTGTATTGTTGTGCCAATCCGTAGGCAATTGAACGGACAACGTCCGCAGTTAGGTAAGAAAGTTTGCCTCTAATATCGTAAGCACGAAAAATACTTTTTGGAAATGAGTGTCTTACATTCATAGCGTATCTTCTATTTAAAGATCAATTCGATCTATCGCAAAAACATAGATTATTCAAAATTTTTGAAAGGTTTGTTTGCTAAAAAAAGTTAAAAGAATATGAGTAAAGCGTGTTGTAATATAATCCATTGTAACATTCAAGATGTAAAAAGAAACGCCTGTTCAACAGGCGTTTGATTTTCGTTAATATTTTAAAAAACTTATTGTTTACCTGTGTGACCAAAGCCACCAGCGCCACGTAAAGTTTCTTCAAATTCTTCTACTTGCTCAAATTCAGCCTGCACTACTGGCACTAAAACATACTGTGCCAAGCGCTCACCTGGTTCTAAACGGAAAGTTGTTTGACCACGGTTCCAAACTGAAACCATCAATTCACCTTGATAATCCGAATCAATCAAACCAACTAAATTGCCAAGCACGATACCGTGTTTATGGCCTAAACCTGAACGCGGTAAAATTAAACCAGCAAAATTTACATCATGAATATAAATTGCCATACCTGTTTTCACTAAAACAGTTTGACCTGGTTCAATATCAATTGCTTCATCGACGCAGGCACGTAAATCTAAACCAGCTGAGCCTGCCGTTGCATATGAAGGTAAAGGCCATTCTTTACCTAAACGCGGATCGAGCAATTTCACTTGAACTTTCATGGGATTTCCTAAAAATTAAAAAAATTAACGCTTTAATAAAGCTTTCAAATTTGCCAGATATTGTTGAGCCTGCTCTTTAGGATCAACATTTGCTGCAATTTTCTTTTTGCGCCCTAACCATTCGAGCTCATCTTGTGGAAGTTCATCAAGAAAGCGGCTTGGGGTCATCTGTTTCATCTGTCCACCGTTTTTACGCTGCTCAGCTAAAGTCAACGTTAAACCTTGGCGGGCACGGGTAATTCCCACGTACATGAGACGGCGTTCTTCCTCAATGGTTTCTGCTGCAATTGAGTTTTTATGAGGCAATAGTTCTTCCTCTAATCCCATAATGTACACATATGGGAATTCCAAACCTTTTGCCGCATGCAGAGTAAGTAAGTTAACTTTGTCTGTATCTTCTTCTTCCTGCTGCTGTTCTAACAGATCTAGTAGCACCAGTTTTCGGATTACACTTTCAATGTTCTTTTCATCAACATCTTCTGCACGATTAATCAGGTTTTGAATACTGGTAAATAAGTTCTCGATATTGTCGAGTTTACTTTTCTCTTGTGCAGGTGTTGCAGACTGTTCACGAACGTAATCGATATAGCCCGCTTCGTTCATCATCTGACGAACTTTAGGAACAGGCTCATCATCTTCTATCAATTCACGAGTAAACGTCGCAATAAAGTCGGCAAACTCATGAAGTTGAGTTTCTGCTTTTTTAGGAAGCACCATGCTTAAACGCTGGTCAGCAGAAGCACCAAGTAAAGACAAATTATTTTCTTGTGAGAATAAACCTAACTTCTCAAGAGTAACCGGCCCGATTGCACGTTTAGGCGTATTAATAATACGCAAGAAAGCACTGTCATCTTCTGGGTTAATAATAAGACGCAAGTAACTCATCACGTCTTTAATTTCTGCACGCGCGAAGAACGAAGTACCACCAGACAATTTATATGGGATTTGCATTTGACGAAGCTGTGTTTCTAATACACGCGCCTGAAAATTACCGCGATACAAAACTGCATAATCTTTCCAGTTTTTTCCGTTCATAAGCTTGTGGGTCAATAAGTCTTTTACCACGCGCTCTGCTTCATCATCATCATTACGACAAGTAATAATTCTGATGACTTCACCATGCCCTTTATCACTCCACAATTTCTTATCAAAAATATGGGGGTTATTTTGAATGACACAGTTCGCTGCTTTTAAAATACGGCTGGTTGAACGATAGTTCTGTTCAAGTTTAATAATATGTAAATTTGGGAAGTCCTGTTTCAGCAAAGCCATATTTTCAGGCTTAGCCCCACGCCATGCGTAGATTGATTGGTCATCATCACCTACTGCGGTAAACTGCCCCATTACCCCAACTAAAAGTTTGACCAAAATATACTGCGCGGTATTGGTATCCTGATATTCATCGACCAACAAATAACGAACACGATTTTGCCATTTATCACGTACTTCAGCATTTTCTTGCAGTAAACGTGTTGGCATTACAATTAGATCATCAAAATCAACGGCATTGTAGGCACGTAAATTACGTTCATAAAGTTGGTAAAGATGTGCAAATTGTACATCTTCAGGCGTTTCACATGTTGAATGTGCTTGCTCTGGCACGATCAGATCATTTTTCCAATCTGAAATTTTCTTCATTGCCTTGGCAATTAATTCTTTGCTTTCTGCACCCGACAAATTGTCACGATGCATCAGATCCATCAAAATACGTTTACAGTCATCTGCATCTAAAATCGAAAAATTAGCTTTTAAAGGTAAATTTTTAAGTTCTAAACGTAAAAGGTTTAAACCAAAAGTATGGAAAGTAGAGACTGATAAACCTTTTGATTCTTCACGTGATAAAAGCTTGGACACACGCTCTTTCATTTCACGTGCAGCTTTGTTTGTAAATGTCATCGCTGTTATACGATGCGCCGGAATACGGCATTGCTGCACCAAATAAGCAATTTTACGGGTAATTACAGATGTTTTGCCTGAACCAGCGCCAGCAAGCACCAATAAAGGGCCCTGAGTATATTTCATGGCTTCTTCTTGCTTGTTGTTCAATTGACTGGCAGATGACATCGTGGTTTACCTCTTAATTTTTCGAGCATGATTATAGTCATCTCTGTTTTAGAATCCCAATAGTAAATCTACGGATATGTATAAATGATGTCTAATAATGCAATTTCTACGCCGCAGTTTGTCGTGGTTTTTTATTGTTCATAGTCATAAAAAAACCACCCGAAGGTGGTTTTTAATACAATAATTTAAATCTTATTGTTTTGCATAGATGCTGATTTCTACACGGCGGTTTTGTTCACGGCCAGACGCAGTTGAGTTATCTGCGATCGGGTTAGAAGAACCATAACCTTGTGCATCGATACGGCTAGATGAAAGGCCTTTACCAGCTAAATAGTTTTTAACTGATTGTGCACGTGATTGAGATAACGGAATGTTGATTGAGTCATTACCAGTGTTATCTGTATAACCAGTGACTAAAATAGCGCTCTTGTTATCTTCAGCCAATGTTTGAGCTACTTTGTCTAAAGTTGCATAGAAGTTTGGCTTGATATTTGATTTGTTTGTATCAAAAGTAATGCTGCCAGGCATGATCAATTGAACAGAACCATCTGGATTACGGCCAACGTCTACACCAGTACCCGCCATTTGTTGACGTAATTTTTTCTCTTTCTGGTCAAGGTATACACCACCAGCAGCACCAAGAACTGCACCAATTGCTGCAGCACGGTTGTTTTGACGGCTAGAGTTTGCACTTGATTTAGAAATACCATAACCAGCTGCTGCGCCAATTAAAGTACCTAATGCGGCTTTATCGTATTCAACGCCACCAAGATTATTACCAGTTGTTTGACAACCAGATAATACTACTGCTGCCCCTACCACTGTCGAAATAACTAATGCACGCATTGCATGCCTCCTCACTTTGTGTGTTTTGTTGTCTGAATGAATAATGAAACAAAAAGGAAGTATAAAACATTGATATTTTGTTAATAATAAACAGTTTAGTTACTTTTTTGTAATATTTTGATGCACTTTAAGATGCAACCTCATCACAATTTCTTCATTGTTGTCTAAGATATCGTTGTATTTCATATTATGACAGTTATAGTTGAACAACTTTTCTATGGATTTTAGACATTCGGGGCCCTTCATATGTCAACTGCATCCAATAAGCAATCTACGCTAAAAAAAATTACACGTGGACTCACTGTAGGTACAGTCATTACAGGAAGTACGTTTTTTCATGGTCCACCTGTTCTTGCACTAGGACTGACCAAGCTTTTAAAAAAATCATCAAAAATAGATGAAACCAATATTCAAATTACAAATAGCTGGTTAGGGGTAAATAATTGGTTAATTGACCATGTTTTACCAAATCTAAAATGGGATATTACGATTGATGAGGGGCTTGACCTAAATATGCAAGGTCGTTATCTCATGACGTGTAATCATCAAAGTTGGGTCGATACGACGGTGAATCAATATTTTGGTTTAACCCGTATGCCACTCACCCGCTTTTTTACCAAATGGGAACTCATCTTTATTCCTTTCGTTGGACAAGCATTTAAAATTCTAGGCTTCCCAATGATGAAGCGTCACAGCAAAGAACAGGTTGCAAAGAATCCTGAGCTCAAAGACCGTGACATGATGGAAGCACGTAAAGCCTGCGAGCAGCTTTTAAGCCAGCCTTTTACCTTATTAAATTATTTAGAAGGTACTCGTTTTACTCAAGAAAAACATGACCAGCAAAAATCACCCTATAAGCATTTGCTTAAACCCAAAGCAGGCGGTTTAGCGCTTGCCTTGAATATTTTGGGTGACAAAATTGATGCCTTAGTGGATATGACAATTGTCTACCCGAATGGCGTACCTGGGTATAGTGATTTCTGGCTAGGCGATGTTTCAAAAATTGCGGTAAATTTGCGTAAAATTGAAATTCCAGACTGGGTTCTGGGCGGAAATTATGAAGACGATGCGGTTTATCGTGAACGTTTCCAGCAATGGGTCCATGAAATCTGGACCAACAAAGATCAACTTATTGAGCAAATGAAATCTCAATATACCTCTATGAATATTTAAGAAAGCATCCGTTATTATGCAAAACAGCGCTGGGAAAAAAACGAAATATCATCATGTAGATCCAGATAGTCTTTCATTTAGACTGTTTTTAATCTACGACATCTTTATGGTGTTTATTATCATCTTCAACCTGTTCTGTCTTGCTACAAATTTCTTTTTAATGAGTAGTATTGGGGCATGGTTCTTTGAACATATTCATTTGCCCCAAGTGCTGAGCTTTTACCGTAGTACACTGCATCCATGGGTAATCACATCAGAAGCATGGTTTATTGGTTTCTTAATTATTGAGCTACTTGTCCGCTGGGGCATTGCCATTATTTATAATCATCATAAACGCTGGTTCTTTTTTCCTTTTATTCACTGGTATGAAATTTTAGCCATTATTCCTCAGCTCCGCTTTTTACGTCTATTCCGAGCTGGAATTATTGCTTATCGTTTACATGAGCTGGGTTATCCGGTTGTTCCAGAAAGCTGGCGAAAGACTGGCTTATTTTACTATCGCGTCGTGATGGAAGAATTATCTGATCGTGTCGTTATTACTGTGCTTGATGGTATTAGATATGAACTTGAAACCAGTTCCAGCCATAAACAAATTATTCACGATTTGGTTAATCATCATCGTGAGCAATTTACTGTCGCCCTAACAACATTATTACAAGAGTCTTTAGCCACTGCGTTAAAAGAACAAAAACCAGCAATTAGCAAAGGCGTTGGGAAAATTGTAGATCAGGCCATAGTAGACACACCTGAACTCACTCAATTATTACGTTTAATTCCTTTAGTCGGCGGTCGCATTGAACAACAAATTCAAAGTATTGGCCAAAGATTAGGTGAAAATATTAGTGCAGGTTTAATTGATCCTTTAATTGAAGGCTCGCCAAACCATCCTAATGCAACCTATCAATTGATTTCTAAAAAAGTGAGTGAAATAAATATTAATAATCGTCAGCTTGAGCAATTGGTTGAATCTGTCGTGTTCGAAACACTCGAGTCTGTACGAAAACAAGTCAAGGTCAAACAATGGCAACAAACGCTTGCGGAGTATGATCGAATCAAAGAATAAGCATTTACTTAATTTTTTATGAATCTCGCTAGAGAATTGGCACAAATTGTTCTAGCATTTGCCCTATTTACAATAAACTTAGCGCTATTACAGCTCGTTTAACGCCTTGAAGGAAGACTTATGGCTGATATACGGATTACCGGCAGAATGGTTAACTTTAGCAGGATAACCTTCGATACCAATGATCATGATGTGATCCGCCAGCAATTATCAAATATATTAAATGAAGGTTCCTATAATGGAACTTTAGTGATTATTGACAGTACAGTTGAGCAAGAATTAATTGCATTAATTCAACTTCTGGTGAGCTTAGGTTTGCAGCCTATGGCGGTAATTGACGGTATTTTAGGAGATGAAGCTCGCGCTATTCAATTCCCTGTTTTACCGGCAGATCAACCATTACAGCGTATTAAAGCCACAACCGAACAAGTGGCGATTGTAGAAAAACCTGCTACCGCTCCTGCCTCGTCTTCAGCAGAAACAAAAAAACCACTAAACAAGATAGCGGTTGCTCATATTACCTCTTATCATGATGAAATTTTGCGGACGGGCCAATCCCTCGTACAAGATAACGGCGATATTATTTTAAAAGCTGGGATGAATAGTGGTTCTGAAGTGATTGCATCAGGAAATATACATATTTATGGCACAGTTCGTGGTAGAGTCATTGCTGGTGCGGGCGGGCACGCAGCTGCACGCATTTTTTGCCAATCTTTAGAGGCTGAGCTCGTTTCCATTGCCGGAACGTATTGTGTCGCAGATGATATCCCTAAACATGTGGTAAAAAAGCCAGTACATATTTATTTAAATGAAAAGCAAGAGCTTGAATTTGAAGCGATTGAACTTTAGTTTATTAAGCAAATCACCAAAAAACAGCCCTTTTAAGGGTGTATGACCATAATAGGAGTGGATTCGGTGGCCAAAATTGTTGTCGTAACATCAGGCAAAGGTGGTGTAGGTAAAACTACAACGAGCGCATCTTTTGCAACAGGTTTAGCCCTTCGTGGTCATAAAACTGTTGTGATTGATTTTGATGTAGGCTTACGTAACCTTGATTTGATTATGGGTTGTGAGCGTCGTGTTGTTTATGATTTTGTCAATGTTATTAACAATGAAGCACGTCTGCAGCAAGCCCTTATTCGCGATAAAGATATCGAAAACCTTTATATTTTACCGGCTTCACAAACACGTGATAAAGATGCGTTGAGCGACGAGGGTGTTGCTCGTGTTATTGATGAGCTATCTCAAGAATTTGATTACGTTATTTGTGACTCACCTGCTGGTATTGAGCGTGGTGCGATTTTAGCCATGTATCATGCAGATGAAGCAATCATTGTAACAAACCCTGAAATCTCTTCAGTACGTGACTCTGACCGCATTATTGGTATGTTAGATAGCAAAACCAAAAAAGTTGAACAAAACGAAGGACGTATACGTAAACATTTATGTATTACTCGTTTTAACCCTGAACGTGCAGACCGTCAGGAAATGCTAACAATTGATGATATTTCTAAAGATATTTTACGCGTACCGACATTAGGTGTTATTCCAGAGTGTCCAAGTGTATTGCAAGCATCAAACGAGGGTAAGCCAGTAATTCTATATTCAGAAACTAAAGCTGGTCAGGGTTATGATGATTTGGTTGCACGCTTTCTTGGCGAAGACCGTCCTTATCGACACATCACAGCTCAACCTAAAGGCTGGTTAGCACGACTATTTGGAGCATAGTTATGGCAGGATTCTGGAGTAAATTATTTAGCAGTGACGAGAAGCCATCAAGTGCTCAAACTGCTAAAGATCGTTTAAAAGTTATTGTTGCTTCTGAACAAGGTTTAGGCCGTCGTTTAAGCCAAGACAAGATTGATCAGATGAAGAAAGAAATCATGCAAGTGGTCAGTCGTTATGTAAGTGGTGTAGGTGAACAGCATATCCAAATGCAGGTTCGCTCTGAAGCAAATATCGAAATGTTAGAAATGAATATCAATTTACCTGAAGAACGATAATTCTATTTCTGACTATTCAATAAAACAGAATCAAGGCAAAATAACGCAAGTTATTTTGCCTTTTTTAAAACTGAGGAGATTGTCATGGCATTATCACAGCCAGCAACTTTCAATGAAGAATGGTCCGATGAGCGTGTTTTTGCCTACCTCAACCAACTTCCGCCAACGGGTGTGAACGCAGATTTTCATGTGCTCTACCATGCATTCAAACATATGCGTCCAACAGACTATGAACGTCTTTTGACTCAATTTATTGCGGACGGACGCGATATTAATGCCAAAGACCCCGAAGGCCAACGCATCCATGATGTGATTGCCAAATTTCCGCGTCAATCGGCACCCTTTTTAGAAGTTCTAGCAAAGTTTGCTTAAAAATAAAAAGCCTCTTCAAGAGGCTTTTTTCTTAGCTAAATTTATCGATTGCCAATCAGGAAAATACCAAACACAGTGAAAATACCACCTGAAATACCATCAATCCATTTTGAAAAATTACGATAAGCTGATCTAAAACTCGGTAACGAAAAAATAAAAGTCACAAAGCAGAACCATAAAATCGTTTCAACGGTAACAATAATAAAGAGTAGCCAATGAACCTGATCAAGTTGTGGATTGGCTAAAAATAAAGAGAAAACACTACCAAAATAAATAACAGCTTTAGGATTTGATAGATTCGTTATAAGACCCTTCATAAAAAATAAGTAAGGTGCTTTGGGTAGCTCTACAGCAACAACATCTTCTTGCTGATTTTTTGAAAATGCTGAACGTAACATCTGATAGCCCAGCCAACATAGGTATAAGCCACCGGCAATCAGCAAACCTTGCTTTAGCCATGCCATTTTTTCAAAAATAAGATTTAATCCCATCAATGCTAAACAAGCCCAGAACATAACGCCTGCTGTTATACCAGCAACCACGAGCATGGCTTCTTTACGTGATCTGCTAATCGCTGTTTGAGATACTAGAAAAAAATCAGGGCCAGGAGTAATCAGCGCACAAAAATGAATAAAAGCTAGAGTAATAAGAGCCAAGAACATGTTTTCTCCTAATCTGTTTCATTGTTATTTATTTAGGAAAAATACATTAGCATTTTTTACTATACGATAAAATATCCAAGCTATTTAAAAGGAGTATTCATTTTATTTCACTCATAAAAAAAGCCTCCGAAGAGGCTTTTTAGCTATTTCATATTAAACCAATATATCTCGCTTACCATTAGGACCCATTGCGCTCACAATGCCGTTCTCTTCCATTTGGTCGATGATACGGGCAGCACGGTTATAGCCAAGGCTAAATTTACGCTGTAACGATGAGGTAGAAGCCTTACGGGTTTCTAAGACAAATGAAACACATTGATCATATAAAGCATCACGGTCAGAACCACCGTCACCCTCTTCGAAACCACGTGAAGTCGATTCTTCGTCAAATGGTGTCAAGATTTCATCAACATAATCTGGTTCGCCACGTTCACGCCATGCATCACAAATACGGTTTACTTCATCATCACTAATGAAGGCACCATGCACACGCTCAGGTTCGATTTTACCAGGTCCCAAGAACAACATATCACCATGGCCTAACAGATCTTCTGCACCACCTGCATCCAAAATAGTACGTGAGTCAATTTTACTGTTTACACGTAATGCTACACGCGTTGGAATATTGGCTTTAATCAAACCCGTGATTACATCAACTGACGGACGTTGAGTTGCAAGTAATAGATGAATTCCCGCAGCACGAGATTTTTGCGCTAAACGTGTAATCATTTCCTCTGCTTTTTTACCGACCTGCATAATCATGTCGGCAAACTCATCTGCCACAATCACAATAGATGGTAACGGTGTTAAACGAGGCGCGCGCTCTTGTGTCGCAGAGTCACTTGGTTTCCAAGTTGGATCAATGAGATCTTCCCCATTCGCAATTGCTTCTTCAACTTTACGGTTGTAGTCGCTTAATTTACGAATTTTCAAGAATGACATCAGTTTATAGCGACGTTCCATTTCATTCACACACCAGTTCAACGCGCTTACTGCATCTTTCATGTCAGTAACAACTGGAGTTAATAAATGCGGAATATCATTATAGTTTGCAAGTTCAAGCTGTTTTGGATCGATTAAAATCAAACGTAACTGATCAGGTGTGTATTTGAGCAACATCGATAAAATCATCGAGTTTACCGCAACCGATTTACCCGAACCTGTCGTACCAGCAACCAACATATGTGGCGCTTTTGCTAAATCAGTTAATACCGGATTACCTGAAATATCTTTACCCATTGCCATACTGATTAACGCGCTTGGGTCTCGATATGTTGGCGTTTCTAATAGTTCAATCAAACGCACCATTTCACGGGCACTGTTTGGAACCTCAATACCAATATATGGTTTACCCGGAATAACCTCTACCACACGTACAGAAGCCATCGACATTGAGCGCGCTAAGTCACGCGAGATATTCGTTACTTTAGATGCTTTAACACCTGGTGCCAAATCTAACTCAAAACGGGTTACTACTGGCCCCGGTTGAGCTTCAACCACTTGAGCTTTAACATTAAATTCTTGTAACTTAATTTCAAGCAATTCAGATAAGCGCGAAAGCTGCTCTTCAGTAAAGTTAACTTTCTTATTCGGATCAACCTTATCAAGCAGCTCAAGGCCAGGTAATGTTGGTAAATCTAAACGCTTCTTAGCAACTTGCATTGAACGAGACATTGGTCGGCCTGATGCATCTGTTAATGGCGCATCTAAATCGAAATCGTCTTCATCAATATCAGGATTGTCCTGTGGTTTCCCAGCAGTTTCTTGCCAAGCTTCAATAAACTCTTCTTTTGAAAGCTTATCAGCTTGAATTGTCGTTTGAATAGGCGCTTTTACAAAAGCTGAAGATTGAGCGTAACTACTTGCTCTTAAAGGTTGAGCTGGAGCAACATCCTCATCTATTAATAAATCATCAAAATCTTCAAAGACTTGTTCATTTGCTAAATTTTTAGGTGCTTGATTTACATTCGATAAAGGTGAAGAAGTTTCTTTCGCAATATTTACCGATTGTGAAATAGGTTCTGCAACTACATGCTGTTCTTGAACAAATGGCGTATGCACATCTGTTGCAGTTTTGCTGTTTGGAACCGCAGCAAGCAATTCATCAAAAATCTCATCATCATTCCAATCAAGGCTATGTAAGTCTTGTTTAGGTGTAGGTTGAGTTTGATGAGCTTGAGAAATAGTTTGCTGGAATTGCTCATGGGCAGGAACTTGTTCTGTTGAGTCATCAGCTGCTCTTAAAAGCGCATCAATTTCTTGCTTATGGCTCGCATCATCACGTTGTAAAGCACGCCATACCTCACCAGTAGCCACTAAACGTTGAGTATCTTTTTCAAGCTTATGAGCTTGCTCAAGCGTATGCTCAAAGTTTTGAGTATTTGTAACTGGTGTATCTGCTACAGGTTCAGGTCGGCTCTGCTCTTTCGCTAGCACATCTGCAAACAGACGCTCAGCAATGGCATCATGTCGTGTTGCTGCAGGTTGTGATTGAGTGCTTTCAGATTGGACTGAAGCTACTTTCTCACTTGAAGCATTTTTCTCTGCATTTTGTGCAACTTTAACTGCCGCTGCTTTGTTAGCAGGCTGAGTTGTTAAATCATAATCCGATTCGTTCGGTGATACATTTTTATAAAACAAATCTTGTAAATAACTTGGTGTCGCTTTGAGCGTAACCCATGTTTTGCTCCATTGCACCCCAAATGCAAGAGTAAACAAGACCACTCCGAAAACCAGTAAAAATAAAGTCGCGCCGTAAATTGTCAGCAATTGAGATAGGCTCTGACCTAACTCATAACCAATAATTCCCCCAGCCGCATTATCTAAAGTATCTGCCGGTAGATTCCAATGTAAATAAAGCAGACTAGACACAACCAGAATTAAAAAGAATTGTGCAGCATAACGAAATGGGCGGTTTAAAAAACTACGTGGCCACCACACCTGAATTGCTTCAATAAAAAGGAAAATTGGAATAAGCAAACTTGCCCATCCTAAAAAACCAAACAGCAAATCTGCAATCCATGCACCAGCAATACCACTTGCATTGGATACTTGCTGAGTATCACTGGAAATATGCATCCAGCCCGGGTCAAATGGTGTATATGTTACTGTGGCCAGAAACATATAAATGCCAAAAGAAACCAAGAATAATGTCATCAATAAGCGCTGTGCATAAACACTCGACACCGCAGTCATATACTGTCCTGTAACCCATTTAATTATTGGTTTAGAGATGTGAAGAACTACATTTAGATCTTCAACGAATGAACTTTATATTATGCACCTGTTCTTACAAAAAAGGTGCATGATTCTTTACAGTTGTTGTTAACATGAGGCACTTCTATATTGTTATATAACTTAATTCGATTGACCTGATCAATATTATCCACATTGATTTCACGCTATTGATCGTCAAATTCACGTATAATTTTCAAAATTCTCGAAATAAATAAGGATACCCTCAATGAGTGTTCGTCATTCTCGGTTAATTATTCTCGGTTCTGGTCCTGCGGGCTATAGTGCAGCTGTCTATGCAGCGCGTGCAAACCTTAAACCTACTTTAATTGCAGGTTTACAACTAGGTGGGCAGCTTACAACAACAACCGAAGTTGACAACTGGCCGGGCGATCCTGAAGGTTTAACAGGTCCTGCATTAATGGATCGTATGCAAGCACATGCTGAACGCTTTGGTACAGAACTCGTCTATGACCATATTAACGAAGTGGACTTAAATGTACGTCCTTTTGTTCTTAAAGGTGACATGGAAGAGTACACATGTGATGCTTTGATTATTGCAACTGGTGCTACAGCTCAGTACCTTGGCCTAGAGTCTGAACAGAAATTTATGGGCCAAGGCGTAAGTGCCTGTGCAACATGTGACGGTTTCTTCTACAAAAATCAAAAAGTAATGGTTGTAGGTGGTGGTAACACTGCTGTTGAAGAAGCGCTTTATTTATCAAATATTGCTGCACATGTAACGCTAGTACACCGCCGTGATAGCTTACGTTCTGAAAAGATTTTGCAAGATCATTTATTTGCCAAAGAAAAAGAAGGCAAAATCAGCATTATCTGGAATCATGAAGTTGAAGAAGTATTGGGTGACAATACTGGTGTAACAAGTGTTCGCCTAAAATCAACTCAAGATGAAACTAAGCAAGACGTAGAAGTTCATGGTCTATTCGTTGCGATTGGTCACAAACCCAATACTGCAATGTTTGATGGTCAATTAAACTTACGTGATGGCTATATTCAAGTACAAAGCGGCACTTCAGGTAATGCAACAGCAACTTCTGTAGCTGGTGTTTTTGCTGCTGGTGACGTAGCTGACAGTATTTATCGTCAAGCTATTACTTCTGCTGGGTCAGGTTGTATGGCTGCCCTTGATGCTGAAAAATATTTAGATAATCTCGGTTAATTCAATTAACACAAAAGACATTCAATGCACTATTGAATGTCTTTTTTAATAGTGTTTTATTTCATCAAATTTTCAAAATGATCCAAATGCGTAAAACGTCCTGACCTCGACTGATATTGGTCAATCTGAGGAACTAACCGTTGAAAGTGCTCAGACTGAACATGTCGATCTAATGCGGCTCGATCTACCCATTCTTCAATAAAAACAAAATGTCCTAAATTTTTTATATCATGATATAAATCGTACGCAATACATCCTTCTTCACATCTCGTTTTTTCAACGAGTTCTTGGTAAAGCGGTAAAACAAAATCAATTTTTTTAATATCAATAAAATCTTCTGCAATAAGTTTTAGCATTACGCAAACCTTTCCATTCGTTCATTCATGCTAAAGATGAACAATAAAAATTGTCAATGAAGCTCAGTTACGTTAATTTTGAATTATTCCATTTCATTTTATTTTCTATGCAAAAACTTCCACTCTCTCAATTCATTTTCCCTGACCCTATTGAAGCAGATCCGGATGGTCATGGTCTCATTTGTATTGGTGCTGATCTCTCCCCTTCTACTCTCTATGAAGCGTACACCCATGGACTATTTCCTTGGTTCAATGAAGATGAGCCCATTTGTTGGTGGAGCCCAGAACCGCGTTGTGTCATTTACCCTCAAAATTACAAGCCGAGCAAGTCACTACTTAGAAACATGAAAAAATATGACTATGCGATTACGGTTAATCACGCCTTTGAACAAGTTATTCGTTCATGTTCTCTACCAAGAACTTATGCAGATGAAACATGGATTAGCGAAGATATTATTCAGGGCTACTGCGAGATGTTTAATGCGGGCTATGGATATAGTGTGGAAGTTTGGGAACAAGACAAACTTGTGGGAGGTTTATACGGCATTACCATTGGCAAAGGTTGCTTTGGCGAATCAATGTTTAGTAATGAAACCGATGTTTCAAAAATGGCTTTTTACACATTAATGCTGATTGGTCAAGAAAATCAACTCCCTTGGGTAGACTGTCAACTCGTCAACAGTCACCTAATTAGTCTGGGAGCTTGTACACTTTCTCGTCAAGACTACTTAAAATCGTTACAAGATGTAATTATTCACCCTTCTATCAATTGGAAAAAGTATCAAGAAGGTGTATTTTCAAGTAAAACAATAGCATTAGATGCAAAATTAATGGAATGATAACAGGAGGGACCAATCATGAAATCATATCACCCGAAGTCCCTTTTAAATGATTTGCAGTATTATATTACTCCACCTCATGATTGCAGCTATTTAGAAAATAAATCGGCGCGCATGGTATTTTTAGACCCTATTCATCGAATTGATGTGGTCACTCTTTCAGAACTTTCTCGTTTAGGATTTCGTCGTAGTGGTGACTTCGTTTATCGCCCTGAATGCCATTTATGTAGACAATGTTTGTCTTGTCGTGTTCCAGTTGCCGATTTCCAAATGAATGGCATGCAAAAAAAAGCATGGAAACGAAATCAAGATCTGACCATGACTGTTTTGCCTACTCAGCAAGCAGCACAAATTCATTATGATTTATATGAACGCTATATTAATGAACGCCACGCCGATGGTGATATGTTTCCGCCTAGCTTAGATCAGTTTGAAAAGTTTTTAGTACATAGTTGTACAGATAGCTTTTTTCTTGAGCTTTGGAAAGATAACCGTTTAATCAGCGTATCTACCTGCGATCTAATGGATGATGGGCTATCTGCGGTCTATACTTTCTTTGATCCAGATGAGCATCGTAGATCACTTGGAGTGTACTCTATTCTTAACCAAATCGAATATGTTAAATCACTTGGTTTAGAATATCTTTATTTAGGCTACTGGGTGCCACACTCAGCCAAAATGAATTATAAATCACAATATACCCCTTTAGAACTTTTACTAGATGGACAATGGCGCCGTTTAAACAGATCTCTATCCTCAGAAGAAATTCAACAGTTAGGTACGTCGCTTATGACAACGTTACCTTCTGAATGGAATAATTTAATTATTAAATAATTTTGATCTTGCCTTCTTATGAAAAGCAATTAGATCAAAATTTAGAATAAAGATGCAAAATCATCGGTACAGGTTTTTACCATAATAACCGCATCTTCCCGCCCACCTTCTGGAGTAGGATAATAATTGCGACGAAGATCGATTTGGTGAAAACCTGCTTTTTCATATAAACCAATAGCGGCTTTATTACTTTCACGAACTTCTAAAAATATTTGTACTGGCTGATTTTTTAACTGATCTATTGATGTATTTAATAATTCATATCCTAAGCCCTGACCTTGCATCTTAGGATCAACTGCCATGAGCAATAAATTTGCTTCATCTAACACTGGCTGTAAAATACAGAATCCAACCACTCTATTTTGTGACTCAATGACTGTACATTGATAAGAATTCAAAGATTCTACAAATTGCTGTCTTGACCATGGATGTGTTTGCACTGATTTTTCGATTTGTACAACAATATCAACATCAGTGTTTTGCATAATACGAATCATGGGTTCCAGCACAATCAAAGTTCTAAAGTAATGCGTATTATAAAAACTTCACAAGAAAAAACGAGTAAAAAAAAGGACAATTAAATTGTCCTTTTTTACTATTCTTTTTAGAGGCCTAATTTTTCACGCCAAGTTGCCAGCAATGCTGTAGTGTCAGAATCATTTGGATGAAATTTTGGTCTTAAGAAATCAAGTAACTCTGGAATTTGACGTGTCATAAAACCTTTACGACCATACATAAACTTAAGCATGTACTTCGTATCTTTCCATGTTAATTTACCATCAGTTTTTAGTAACTTAGCAGTAAAATGTGTCTGAGTTGCAAAAATTAATGCCATTGCAATGATTAAAGCTGTTGAACGCATAAAATAAGCTTTCGGCCCTTTTCCATACATGCTTGTATATACATCGAATGCCACAGCTTTATGCTCATTTTCTTCTACAGCATGCCACATCCACAAATGATACATCGTGTCGTCTTGGAACATGGCCTGAATTTCAGGATTCTGTAAAAGTTCAGCTGCAATCGTAGAAGTGAAATGCTCTAAAGCACACGTTCCAGTTAAATCAATCATTTCTTTGGTATAACCAAAAGGTTTCATTAATTTAGTGACAACAGCAGTACCCATTTTAATCACTGTACCTGTCTGCTTTTCCATATGACGAACATCATATCCATAAGCCTGTGCTGAGGCATTAAAGGCAAGATGTTCTTTAGAATGCATCGCTTCCTGACCAATAAAAGCGCTAATCTCTTTTTGAAGATCAGAATCGGCAAGTTTCGGATCATTTCGAACAGCACGTGTACTATTCACAAAGAACTGCTCACCTTCTGGAAAAAGGGCCGATAATGCTGTCATGAAATGAGTTAATCCTGCATCATAATTCGCCCAATAGCGTGGGACCTGAGTAAATTCAAAGTCCATACGACGCACAGGAAAACTAGCACCAGCACGATTAGAAATATTTACCTTAGCATTCATCTCAGACTCCTTTTAAGTGAATAGCTAATTCACATATAACTTTATTTATTTTCTTAATATTTATAATCATACGTCTTTCAATGGGCCAAATAAGTGCAGATGAGGACAGAGAAATATCAGATGAGGTCATTAATACCCCTATAAAGGTGCATTTTTGTACTTAAAAAGAAAAAAGGGCTACTAATGAGCCCTTTTAAACCAACAGAGATTTAAATTACAAACCTAATTTTGCTTTCCATGTTTTCAACAGACCTACTGTATCCAAATGATTTGGATGGAAACCAGGCTTAAAGTAAGCCAGCATTTCTTTAGCCATGCCAGTAATGATACCTTTCGATGGGCTATATGCGTATTTATAAATCACAGATAGCTCATCCAGATTTAATTTTTTATCTTGTTTTAATAAACGAAGCACAAAAGAAGACTGAATCAAAAAAATCAAAGTCATCGCAAATACTAGAGAACTCGTACGTAATGCATAAGCTTTTACACCTTTACCAAATACACCTTCATAGACGTCAAAAGCTACGGCTTTATGCTCATTTTCTTCGATAGCATGCCAATACCACATGGTTGACATGGTTTCGTCTGTCATCAACTCTTGAATATGCGTATTGACTAATAACTGTGAAGCAATCGTAGCGGTAAAATGTTCGAGTGCTGTTGTAGCTGTTAGGTCAACCATGTCTTTGGTCATACCGAAAGGTTTGACAATTTTTACAAAAGTTTTAATTGCTGTTTGAATCGCTGTATCAGTAAACTTCTCTAACGCTTCCACATCATGACCAAACTTTTGAGCGGAGGCATTAAAATTTACATGCTCTTGAGTATGCATTGCTTCTTGCCCAATAAAAGCACTAATCTCTTTCTGAAGCGTTTCATCATCTTTAATAGAAGGGTGATAACGTACTGTACGTACACTATCTATAAAGAATTTCTCACCAGCCGGGAACAAAGCTGACAGTGCTGTCATAAAGTGTGTTAGTCCAGCAGAACCATTCATCCAATATTCTGGTACATCATTAAAGTCAAAGTTCATACGACGTACAGGAAAGCTCGCCCCTGCACGATTAGTAATATTCACTTTAGCATTCATACTCAAAGCTCCTTATAAGTAACCCAAGTTACTCAAACTTTATTGTTCGTTTTCTTGATTCTTATCATACAAATTTAATAAAAAGGATTAAGTGTAAATAAGGACATTGAAATATCAGTTAAGGCCAGCTTTTATAGTGATTGTTAGACAATTAAATATAAAAAAAGCGCTCTAAAAAGAGCGCTTTTTTTCACTAAAAGTGATTATGCAGTTACTTTCGCAACAACACCAGCACCTACAGTACGACCACCTTCACGGATCGCAAAACGTAGACCTGGGTCCATTGCGATCGGGTGGATTAATTCTACTGACATTTCAA